>JBJEQK010000154.1:0-30572 GCA_051881715.1 Acutalibacteraceae bacterium | reverse complement strand
ATGCCGCTCCTGCGTGCTTGAAGAAATCACTTTTTCGACAAGCTGAAGTAGGATATAATCCTACCTGAAGAAAAAGGCAGGATGATTTTGCGGTGGGATGAAGCGGAATAGCTTTTCTCCGTGCAAAATTTTGCACGGTCGCAGACTGGCGAACAGTCCAGTGAAAGCCGGGCTTTTCGTTAAGCCAAGCCCTCCCTGCGAGGGAATGCAGACAAAACATATGGATATCGGATAGAATTCGTTAGCCGGCTAACATTTTTTGACCCCGTGCAAAAAATTGCACGCAATAATTCCTAATTTCTCATTCGCCCGGCTTCTCTTGGGAGAAGCTGGCACGGCGTGAACCGTGACGGATGAGGGAAAACGTTGTTGTTTGATGTCACCCACGGCTGACATCGCATAGCAAACTCTTCCCTCATCCGACCTCGCTTCGCTCGCCCACCTTCCCCCGAGGGAAGGCGTTTGTCAAAAATTTTTGATGGATACTCTAAAAAACGACCGTGCAAAATTTTGCACGGCAGACTGTCGAGAAAATCCAATGACAGCTGCCCCTCACCCCTCGTGCCCGATTTCTATGGTACAGTTTACTTCGCAGACAGTTCCCCTCACAGAGGAAGCCCAGACTGACGAAAACACTTTTTCGACAAGCTGGGTCGCGTACATTTTATATGCGGCTATAGCGGCAAAGATGAAAAATTGTCTTGCAACAAAGCGCCGAATCGTGTATAATACTATTTTGTATAGGTTTAACCTGTCACATTTTGCCCATTTGCAAAGGAGTACCTGTTTTGAGTCAGTACGATCTGGATAAAGCCTTCGTTTCCCCCGAGGAAACCGCCAAACAAAGGGAATATGCCGCACTGGTGCGCACGGTGCTGTCGGCACGGTTCGACACGCCGCTGCTGGCGTTTGTGCACACATACGGCTGTCAGGGCAATGTGTCCGACGGTGAGCGCATGAAGGGCGTGCTGCGGTTGTGCGGATTCGACTTCACCGACGATCTGAGCGAAGCGGACTTTGTGCTGTACAATACCTGTGCCGTGCGTGAGCATGCACAGGACAGGGTGTTTGGCAATGTGGGTGCGCTCAAGCCCTTGAAGCTGAAGAAACGCCACATGAAGATCGCCCTGTGCGGCTGTATGGTGCAGCAGCAGCACGTTGCCGACAGACTGCGCCGCAGTTACCCCTTTGTGGACTTGATCTTCGGCACCCATGTGACCCATCGCCTGCCGGAGTTTTTGTATCGCCTGTACTGCACGGGGGAAAAGGTCTGCGAGATCCCGCAGTCGGACGGCGTCATTGCGGAGCAACTTCCCGTGTCCCGGGACAGCCGTTTCAAGGCGTGGGTACCGATCATGTACGGGTGCAACAACTTTTGCAGCTACTGTGTCGTGCCCTATGTCCGCGGTCGGGAGCGCAGCCGCCATGCGGAGGATGTCCTCGAGGAGGTGCGGCAGGTGGTGGCGGCGGGCTACAAGGAGATCACGCTCCTCGGGCAGAACGTCAACTCCTACAGCGGCAGTGTCAACTTTGCCGGTCTTTTGCGGCAGATCAACGCTATTCCCGGTGACTTTCTTGTCCGCTTCATGACGTCCCATCCCAAGGACTGCACCCATGAGCTGATCGACACCATTGCCGAGTGCGAAAAGGTGGAGCGGCATCTGCATCTCCCGTTCCAGAGCGGCAACGACCGTATTCTGCGGGAAATGAACCGCCGCTACGACAGGGAAAAGTACCTGTCCCTTGTGCGCTACGCCAGAGAGCGCATCCCCGACATTCAGTTTACCAGTGATGTCATCGTCGGCTTCCCCGGGGAGACGGCAGAGGAGTTTGAGGACACCCTGTCCCTTGCGCGGGAAGTAGGCTTTTCCTCCCTGTTTTTGTTCATCTTCTCTCCCCGCGAGGGCACAAAAGCGGCGCAGATGCCGGACGAAACGCCCCGTGCGGAAAAGGTTCGCCGCTTTCAATCGCTGGAAAAATTGCAGGCGG
This sequence comes from Acutalibacteraceae bacterium, assembly GCA_051881715.1. GTDB lineage: Bacteria > Bacillota > Clostridia > Oscillospirales > Acutalibacteraceae > UBA1425. The sequence goes on along the minus strand of JBJEQK010000154.1, from coordinate 28,583 downwards.
AAAGCTCTGCCCGCATCGCCGAATCCATGATCGGGCAGACGTTCCGTGTGCTGGTCGAGAGCGAAAGCGGCGGCTTGCTGACCGGCAAGACCTCCGCCGCCATGACGGCGGAATTCCCCGGGACAGCGGACAAAATCGGCACATTTGTCAACGTGCGCATCACCCAGCGCGCCGGCTGGACGATCAAAGGAGAGATACAATGAGACAGTTGGGCGTCAGCATCACCTGCGGCGATACGCCGTGGCAGGAACAGATGGACTTGATCGCGCAAACCGGCTTCGACTGCACCTTTTTTGACTGGAACGAGGACGGCGATACGGAGAAATGGGCACAATACGCCCGAAGGAAAGGGCTTGCGGTGGATTCCCTGCACGCCCCCTTTGATCACATCAATTCCTTCTGGGAGGATACGGCGCAGGGGGAGGCGTACTATGCGCTGATGCTGCGCATTATCGACGACTGCGATAAGGCAGACGTGCGCAAGCTGGTCATGCATACCACCGTCGGCAACCACCCGCCCGCAACGTGCGAGCTTGGCTTTGTTCGGTACCGAAATATGTGCGAATATGCGGTGAAAAAGGGTGTACACATCTGCTTTGAAAATCTGGAGCCGTTCCCGCATCTGCATGAGATCATGCGTGCCGTGGACGATCCCTTTCACGGCTTTTGCTGGGACTGCGGACACAACCTTTGCTACACGCCCCATGTGGATATGATGGCGCTGTACGGCGATAGGCTGATGTGTCTGCACCTGCACGACAATTTCGGCGTGACACAGCCGGGCAACATCGACTTCCGGGACGATCTGCATATGCTGCCCTTTGACGGCGTGCTGGACTGGGGCTGGGTCGCCGAAAAGATTGCCCGCAGCGGCTACGAGGGACCGCTCACGTTTGAGTATTCCTCCCGCACCGCCCGCCGCCATGGGGATCGCCCCTATGGAGAATTTTTGCAAACTGCCATGGAAAGAGCCGTTAAGCTTCGCGACATGGTTGAAAATATCAAATAATTTTTAAGGAGATAAAACACATGGATCTGATTCAAATGGCAAGAGAACTGGGCGCTGCCATCCAGCAGGATGCGCGTTACCTCAAGTTTATGGAGGCGCACGAAGCCAACGACAAGGACAATGCACTCAATGAGCTGATCGGCAAGATCCAGCTTGTCCATATGAACTACAACCACGAGGCGGCCAAGGAGGACAAGGATGAGGAAAAGCTGAAGGCCTACGACGCCGAGTTCAACACGCTGTACAACGAAGTGATGTGCAACCCCAATATGCGCCGCTATGAAAAAGCGCGGGACGAAGTGGACGCTCTGATGAAGGAGATCACCGGCATCCTGACGCTGTGTGTGCGCGGCGAGGATCCCATGACCTGCGACCCCAACGCCGGTTCCTGCGGCGGGGACTGCGGTTCCTGCGGCGGCTGTCACTGAGCTGCCGAACGCCTTGCGAGGCGTATGTATTGAAAGACAAGAACAGGAAGTGTATGACGTATGGCGGAACTGACACCCATGATGCGCCAGTATTTCGAGATCAAGCAGGAATACAGCGACACCATCCTGATGTTCCGATTGGGGGACTTTTACGAGATGTTCTTTGAGGATGCGAAGATTGCATCCCGGGAACTGGAGCTGGTTTTGACCGGTCGAGACTGCGGGCAGGAGGAGCGCGCGCCCATGTGCGGCGTGCCGTTCCACAGCGTGGATTCCTACATCGCCCGTTTGGTACAGCACGGCCACAAGGTCGCCATCTGCGAGCAGACCGAGGATCCGTCTTTGGCGAAGGGCTTGGTGCGCCGCGAGGTCATTCGGGTCATCACCCCCGGCACGGTCATCGAAAGCAGTATGCTCGACGAGTCCCGCAACAACTTCCTCGGCTGTATCGTGCAGGGGGAACAGGGTGTGGGCGTCTGCTTTACGGATGTGTCCACCGGTGCGGTGCATCTGGCACAGCTGTGCGGCAAAAATGTAGAGGCAAAGGTCATCAACGAGCTGTGCCGCTTCTCGCCGACGGAGGTTTTGCTTTGCCCCCGTGCGCGCACGATGGCGGAAGTGGTGGAATTTGTTCGGGACCGAATCAATGCCTCTGTGGAAACGCCGGATGCGTCCGAATTTGCACTGTCCGTCTGCGCCGGGGAAGTGTACCGGCACTTTGACATTCAGTCTGCGGCAGAATTGGGCATCGAGGGAGACGAGGCGCTGTGCGCTTTGGGCGAATCCCTTCGGTACCTGAAGGAAGTGCAGAAGTCGGAGCTTCAAAATATCCGTACCGTCGATTTTTACAGCGACGCACGGTTCATGAAAATTGACGTATCCTCCAGACGAAATCTGGAATTGACGGAAACCATGCGCACCCGGGAAAAACGGGGCACCCTGCTTTGGGTGCTGGACAAGACCCGTACCCCCATGGGCAAGCGGCTGATCCGAAGCTGGCTCGAACAGCCGCTGGTCAGCATTCCCCGCATCACCAAGCGGCAGGGCGCAGTGGGGGAACTGTGCCGGGAGAGCATCCTGCGCCGGGAACTGCGTGAAGCGCTGGCGGATATCGGCGACATGGAGCGGGTGATGGCGCGGGTCGTCTACGGTACCGCCAATGCCAAGGAGCTCAAAGCCCTGGAGCAGATGACCCGCAAGCTGCCTGCGCTGAAAGAGTCGCTGGCAGGGTGTCAATCGTCCATGCTGTGCGACATCTACACGCAGATGGACGCCCTGACGGATGTGACGGCGTGGATCGCCGAGTCCATCGTGGAGGATCCGCCTTTTTCCGTCCGGGAGGGCGGCATGATCTGCGACGGGTTCAACGAGGAGCTGGACAGCCTGCGCGCCATCGTCCACGACAACAAGGGCTTTATCGCCTCCATCCAGCAGACCGAGCAGGAAAAAACCGGCATCAAGAAACTGAAGATCGGCTACAACCGGGTGTTCGGCTACTACATCGAGGTGTCCAATTCCTTCAAGGAGCTGGTGCCCGATACCTATATCCGCAAGCAGACCTTGGCTAACTGCGAGCGATACATCACCGAGGAGCTGAAAGCGCTGGAAGCCAAAGTGCTCAGCGCGCAGGAGCGCATCACCGGTCTGGAATATGAGATCTTTTCCGCCGTGCGCAACCGCATCGCCGAACAGCTTGCCCGCATCCAGAAAACGGCGTCGGCTGTGGCGGTGCTGGACACGCTCTGTTCCCTTGCGCAGGCGGCGCAGGATAATAACTATGTCTGCCCCGAGATCACGAACGACCGCACGCTGGTGATTCGGGAGGGACGTCACCCCGTGGTGGAGAAGATGCTGGGCGGTACGCCGTTTGTTCCCAACGATACCTTGCTCAACTGCGGCGACGACCGCTGTGCCATCATCACAGGACCCAATATGGCGGGTAAATCCACCTATATGCGTCAGGTTGCGCTGATTACGCTGATGGCGCAGACGGGCAGCTTTGTCCCTGCCGCATCGGCGACCGTCGGCATCTGCGACAGCATCTTTACCCGTGTGGGGGCATCGGACGATCTGGCGTCGGGACAGTCCACCTTTATGGTGGAGATGAGCGAGGTGGCGTCCATTCTCAAAAATGCCACGGCGGACAGCCTGATCATTTTCGATGAGATCGGCAGAGGCACCTCCACCTTTGACGGCATGAGCATCGCCAGAGCGGTACTGGAATATGCCGCCGACCCGAAAAAGTTAGGCGCCAAAACATTATTTGCGACCCACTACCACGAATTGACCGAATTGGAAGAAACCGTGCCCGGTGTGCGCAATTATAATATCGCCGTCAAAAAACGGGGCGACGATATCACTTTCCTGCGGCGGATCGTGCGCGGCGGTGCGGACGGCAGCTATGGTATTGAGGTGGCGAAGCTGGCCGGCGTGCCGAATCCGGTCGTACATCGTGCAAAGGAAATCTTGAAAGAATTGGAAGAAAAGGGATATACCATCCCTGTACCGACAAATACTTCGGTACCGAAAGAGCCGCAGGCGCAGATGACCTTCGGCGGCGGAGAAGAGAGCGAGATCGTCGGCAGACTGCGGGCATTGGATGTGAATACCCTGACGCCCATCGAGGCGCTGACGGAACTGTTCACTTTGTCGGCGCAGGCGAAAAACATATAAGACAGTAAAAGGAAAGCAGGTGATTTTGTGCCCAAGATCCTACGATTGCCCAAATCGCTGGCGGATCTGATCGCCGCAGGCGAGGTGGTGGAGCGTCCCGCCTCCGTGGTCAAGGAACTGCTGGAAAACAGCATAGACGCCGGGGCGAGCAAGATCACGATCGAGATCACCCACGGCGGTGTGCGGTACATTCGGGTGACCGATGACGGCTGCGGCATTGCACGGGAGGACATTCGCAATGCCTTCGTCAGTCATGCGACCAGCAAGATCACGTCCCCGGACGATCTGAGCGCCATTGCCACCCTGGGCTTCCGCGGTGAAGCGCTGGCTTCGGCGGCGGCGGTGGCGCGGGTGGAGATCCTGACCCGCACGGCACAGGAAACGGTCGGCACACGGTACTGCATCGAGGGCGGGGAGGAAATTCTGCTCGATGACGCAGGCTGTCCCCAAGGAACGACACTCATCGTGCGTGATTTGTTTTATAATACACCTGCCCGCATGAAATTTCTCAAAAAAGACGTGACGGAAGCGAATGCGGTGGCCGGCGTTGTGGACAGGGTCGCCCTGTCGCACCCGGAGGTGAGCATCCGTTTTATCCGGGAGGAGAAGGAAACGCTCTGCACCCCCGGAGACGGGAAGCTGGACAGCGCCATCTATGCCGTGTTCGGCAGGGATTTCTTGTCGGGGCTGATCCCGGTGGACTATACCTGCGACGGAATCCGGGTAAACGGCTACACCTCCAAACCCATTGCCGCCCGCCAAAGCCGCAGTATGCAGTTCTTTTTCCTCAACGGGCGGTACATCAAAACGGGTACAGGCTCCGCCGCCCTGTCGGAGGGCTACAAGCACGCTGTGATGACGGGGAAATTTCCCGCCTGCGTTTTGAATATTACGGTGCCGAACAATATGGTGGACGTGAACGTGCATCCTGCCAAGATCGAGGTACGGTTTGCCAATGAAAAGCCTATCTTTAACGCCATATACTACGGGGTAAAGAATGCGCTGGAGGGCGACCACTCCAAAGCACACCCGGCACTGCGGCAAAATTTCGCCTCCGCCATTCGGAATTTCTACAGCATGGTGGGCGAGGAAAAGCCGAAGCAGGTCGCATTCCGGGAACTGCCGAAAAAGCAGGCGGATTTCTTTGTCCAAGCAAAAGCGCCGACCCCTCCTGCGCCGGAAGATTCTTCGATACCGAAAGAACTGCCGAAGCAGGAACTGCACTTCGCTTCTCCTGTGGAGAAGCCCGCCCATGAAGAGGACTATTCTTTCTTGGCGGAGAAGAAAACGCAGACGCCGAACGTGCAGGACACGGTTACTCCGCCGCCGGAAGCAACGGTACCGAACATTTCGGAAACGGAAGAATCCGCTTCTCCCGAAATACCCGAATTTCGGGTGATCGGTGAAGCGTTCAATACCTACATATTTGTGGAAACAGACAACAAGATCTGGATCATCGACAAGCACGCCGCCCATGAGCGCATCCTTTATGAACAGCTCAAAGCCGGCGGGGAGGGCAAGGCGTCCCAGCTTTTGCTTGCTCCCGTAACGGTCACCCTGCGCAAGGAAGAGTATTCCGCCGTTTTGGAGAATGCATCGCTGCTGGCGGACAGCGGCTTTGCCGTGGCGGACTTCGGCACCGGCACGGTGGCGGTGACGGAGTGTCCGATCCTCTTGGATGCCGCCGACGCGGCCGCCGCCATCGAGGAGTTTGCCGCCTATCTGTGCAAAGCCAAGCAGGAGCTTGTGTCCGAAAAGATGGACTGGATCTACCACAACACCGCCTGCCGCGCCGCCATCAAGGCAGGGGACTTTACCTCGGACTATGAGCGGCAGAAGTTCGCGGAAAAACTGCTGTCCATGCCGGACATCCGCACCTGTCCCCACGGCAGACCTGTGATGATCGAGATGACCCGCAGAGAAATGGAGAAAAGCTTTGGACGTGTGTGAAAAAATTCCCGTGCTGGCTGTGACCGGTCCGACTGCCTCCGGCAAGACCGCCCTTGCGGTGCGGCTGGCGCAGGCGCTGGACGGGGAAGTGGTGTCTGCGGACTCCATGCAGATCTACACGGGTCTGCGCATCTCCACGGCGAAGCCGACTGCCGAGGAAATGCAGGGGGTACCGCACCATTTGCTGGATTTTTTGCCGCCCGAGGCGCCGTTCAGCGTGGCGGACTACTGCGAACGGGCGAAGGCGTGTATTGCCGCCATTCATGACCGCGGCAAACCGCCCATTCTCTGCGGCGGCACGGGCCTGTATATTCAGTCCCTTTTGGACAATATCGACTTTTCCGGCAGCGGCGCCGACCCGGATTTTCGCAAACAGATGCAAACTCTTGCCGATACACAGGGTACCGAAGCAGTTTGGCGCCTTTTGCGGGAGGCTGATCCACAGGGTGCCGAAACATTGCACCCCAACAACCTCGGCAGAGTGATCCGTGCGCTGGAATTATACAGGCAGACAGGGCAGACCATGGCGCAGCAGCGCCGCGATTCCCGCAAAAATCCCACGCCGTACAACAGCTGTTTGCTCTGCCTTGATTTTCGAGACAGGCAAAAGCTGTATGACCGCATCGACCGGCGCGTGGATGTCATGATGCAAAACGGGCTTTTGGACGAAGCACGGGACTTTTATGAAAAATACGCCGGTACCGAAGGAACGGCGCGGCAAGCCATCGGCTGCAAGGAGTTTATCCCCTATTTTGCGGGGGAGCGCACCTTGGATGAGGCGGTGGCGTGCGTCAAGCAGGAGACACGCCGCTATGCCAAGCGCCAGCTGACGTGGTTTCGCAGAATGGAAAATATGCACTTTATTTACGTGGACGACACGGCGGATGTTTTTGCGTCCGCCATGGCGGTCGTGGACGAGTGGAGGTGAACGCCTTGAAAGGACAAAAGAAACGTCCCGTGAAAGCACGGACGGAATGGCGTGTGCGGCGGATCATGATTATTGCACTGATCGCCGTGCTGGTCTGCGGCGGTATCTACGAAATCTATGCGCTCAACCAAAATCCCGTCCGCGTCCAGCCTGCGCTGGAGGAGACCGTGACCGAAAAGGTCAGCACATCTGCGTTTATTTTTCGGGACGAGCAGTGTATTCACGCCGACCTGTCTGCGTATTCCGTTCCCTTTGTGCAGGACGGCGACCGTGTGTCCGGCAACGGGGTGATCGCCGCAAATTTTTCGGATGCCGGCTCCGCCATGCGGTACGCACAGCTTCTGGAACTGCGGGAGGAATATGACCGCCTTTCTGCGCTGGCCACCGGCACGGAGTATTCTTCCGTGCGCGTCAGTGCGCTCATGCGCGGTGCATCGGACGGGTTGTGCACCCTTTTGCAGCAGACGGATACGGGCAATATCGCCGACGCCGAGGAGGCGGAAAACACATTTTTGGAAAAGGAGACGGCGCTGGAGATCGCCGTGGACGAGGACGTGAACATTTCGGCGAAGCTCAGCGAGCTGTCCAAGGATATCCGGGCGCAGGAAGCGTCTGTGGGCAGCTATCAAACGGTCACGACCGGGCTGGACAGCAGCGGCTATTTTTTCAGCAAGACCGACGGCTATGAGGACGTGATCCCCTATGCCGACGCCGGGTCGCTGACGGTTTCCGCGCTGGAAGCGGCGCTGCAGACATTGCCCGTTTCCTCTACGGGCGGCAAGATCGTCAAGAGTTTTTCGTGGTATATTGCGGCGGTGGTCGATTCCCAGACGGCGGAAAAGCTGTCGCATATCAGCGGCAGTCTGCGCATCAACTTTCCCCAGGCCGGGCTCGGCGAGGTTTCCGTGACGGTCTACGCCATGCGTGCCGACGCTTCGGGAAAGTGTGCGGTGGTGTTCCGCTGTATCGAAAACAGCAGTGCGCTTTTGCAGCTGCGCAAGGAGGATATCGAGATCATTTTCGGCAAGACGACGGGCTACCGTGTGCCGCTCAGTGCGGTGCGCATCGTGACGAAAGAGACCGGCGAGGGCGACGATAAAACGCAGCAGCAGGTGCGGGGCGTGTATGTCCTGCGCGGCAACGTGGTGTCGTTCCGCAGGATCAACCCCGTCTATGCGGGGGAGGACTACATTCTGTCCGCCCCGTATTACAATGAGGACGGCAGCAACGACAGCAGCTATCTCGGCTTGTACGAGGAGATCATTACGGAAGGGAAGGATTTGTATGCAGGAGCAGTCGTTTATCGCTGAGGGAAAAAAATGCGTGGAGGAAGCGTGGAAAGCCGTTTGCAACGATGTGCAGGAAGCGGCGCTCAAAAGCGGTCGTGATCCGTCGGAGGTTTCCCTCATGGCGGTGACGAAAACGGTGGAGCCGGTGTATATCAACCACGCCATTTCCCTGGGCGCAACGCTGATCGGCGAAAACAAGGTGCAGGAATTTCTCGGCAAAAAGCCGGAACTACAAGGGTCCTATACCGCCCACCTGATCGGGCATTTGCAGACCAACAAGGTGCGCCAGATCGTCGGGGAGGTGTCCATGATCCAGTCCGTGGACAGCGTGAAGCTGGCACGGGAGATCGGTCGATGCAGTGAAAAAAAGGGCATCGTGAGCGATATTTTGCTGGAAGTGAACATCGGCAGGGACCCGGATAAATTCGGCATTCTGCCCGAGGCGGCGGAGGAAACGGCGTGTGAAATTGCCGAAATTCCGGGCGTGCACGTCTGCGGAATGATGACTGTACCGCCTTTTGATGCGGATTTGGAAAAAACACGCCGATTTTTTTCAAATATGCATCAACTGTTTATTGACATTGGGTCGAAAAGCATACATAATATAAATATGTGTACCCTTTCGATGGGGATGTCCGGGGATTTCCGGGAAGCCATCGCAGAGGGAGCGACGCTCGTGCGCGTAGGGTCGGCGATCTTCGGCGCGCGCAACTACCGCTGACCGGGGCGCGATCCCCTTGTCACAGAAACATCACAAACGATATTCAGGAGGATAAACTACTATGGGACTTATTGACAAACTCAGAAACATCACCAACATCCCGGACGAGAACTACTACGACGGGGACGACGCCATGGCGGACGGCTACGACTACGAGGGCTACGACGATGCCGCCGAGCAGGAGGACGACATCTATGCCGCTCAGGAGACCCATGCCCAAAGACGCGTTCGCTACGACGCTCCCGAGCGGGACAACACGGCGGGCGCACGGGTGGTGGACATCAACTCCAACAGCCGCAACCAGGTCGTTTTCAAGAAGCTGGACAAGTTTGAGTCGGTCGTGGAGGTTGCCGATGAGCTGAACAAGAAAAAGATCGTCATCCTCAACCTGGAGACCTGCCCCAATGACATCACCAGACGGGTGCTGGACTTCCTCAGCGGCGTGGCCTACGCCAACTCCGGCTCCATCCAGCGCGTCGCCGGCAGAGCATACATTATTACTCCCAACAACGTGCCGATCAACGGCGAGCTGTTGGACGAGATCGAGGGCGGCGCAAAGCAGTAAGCATTTCATGTGGGAAGGGAAGGAGAGCCAATCATGCTGACACCCGATAAAATCAAAGAATACAGATTCCAGCCCGCCGGTCAGGGCGTATACAGAGCGGATGATGTGGATCGCTTTTTTTCGTCGGTCAGTGCGGACTATGAAACGGTCTACACCGAGCACGGCAAGCTGATCGACCGTGTGCGGATGCTGGTGGAAAAGATCAAGAGTCTGGAAGCGCAGATTCAAACATACGAGGAGCAGGAGAACCTGATCAAAAAGACGCTGATCGTCGCCCAGAAGAAGGCGGACGAGATCGAGTCCTCGGCCAAAACGCGCAGCGAGAGCCGAACGGCGGCGGCGGACAAGGAAGCCGCGGAAAAGGTGGCGGCCGCCGAAAAGCACGCTAAAGAGCTGCTGAGTGCCGCAGAGGAACGCTCCAAGCGGATCATGGCGGAGGTAGAGCAGAAATCCAGAGATATTCTGTCCGGCGCCGGCGCCACTGCGGAAAAGACCATCGGCACCGCCAAGGGCAGAGCAACGCTGATGCTCACGGAATCCAAGCAGAGAGCGGAAAAGATCATCGCCGACGCCAAGGCGCAGGCCGATGCGGTATTGGGACCCCTGCAAGCAGAGGTCGCCAAGGAGAAAAAGGCGCTCGAAGAAGTGCGCGCCGAAAGCAAGGCGTTCAAGAAAAAGATTACCGAGTCCTACTATCAGCAGATCGGCATGACGTCGGAACTGCTGGGCTTTGTGGAGACGGAGGAGCCGCAGACGGCGCCTGTGGCAGAGGAAGCGCCTGCTGCGCCGGTACAGGTGCAGACCGAACAGCCTGCCGATAGCCTGCCGCAGGAGGATTTGGCATTTTTGGACGCTGTGGATACATATGTGCCTGCGGAGGATGACCTGTTCACGGCGATTCTGGAGGAGACCGTGACCGCCGAGGAGCCGGTGGCAGAGGAACCGGCACCCGAGGAAGCTGTGGCGCAAGAGCCTGCCGCAGAAGTGCCTGTGGCGGAAGAAGAACCGGCGGCGGAGGAACCGCAGGAAGAGGAGCATTTCTCCTTTGTGGGCGGCTTTGACTCTCTGGGCTTCGAGGATGACGTGACCGAGGACGAGCAGGAGATCCCTGAGGAGCCGCTGATGAATTTTGACGATATCTTCAACAGCGCCATCGCCGAAACGCCGGAACAGCCCCAGGAACCCCCCAAGGCGGAGACGGACAAGCCTTTCGGTCAGCTGAACGAAAAATACCGCTCCGTTTCTCAGACACAGGACGAGGAGCAGGAGGACGAACTGACCTTCGGCAGCATTTTCAGAAAGCCTGCGCCGGAGCCTGTTCAAGAGCCGACCCGTCAGATCACCCTGCCGCAGGAAGCGATGCAGGACGAGGAGGACGAGGAAGAGGTCGAAATCGAACAAAAGAAACCCGAAAAGAAGAAGCACAGACTCTCCCTGTTCAGCAAGTATGAGGACGAGGACGAGGATGACGACGATTACGACGACGATGAGGATTACGACGACGAGGACGATGAGGACGACGACGAGGAGTCCGGCGGCTTCAAGGGCTTCTTCCGTAAATAAAAGCAGAGGAAAAATCAAAGGAGAATCGAATGCGCAGAGTTTGGTCGATGGTTGCCATCGTGTTGGCGACGGCTTTGGATCAGGGCTTGAAGGTGCTGGCTGAGCACACCCTCGGCGGCGGAAAGGTGCTCTCGCTGGAGCCGATCGTCGCCCTGCGCTATGTGCGCAACAGCGGCGCGGCGTTCAGTCTGTTCAGCACCCACACGGAACTGCTGTCCATCGGGACGGGCATCCTGCTTGCGGCGGGCGTGGCTGTGCTGATGAGCAAAAAGATCAAGAGCGGCCTTTTGTACACGGCGATCACCATGGTCGTCGCCGGAGGTCTCGGCAACCTGATCGACCGTGTGCGTCTGGGCTATGTGATCGACTACATCGACCCGCTGTTTGTCAAGTTTGCCGTGTTCAACTTTGCGGACTGCCTGATCACCGTGGGTGCGGCACTGCTGATTTTGTGGCTGATTCTCGACACCGTGCGGGAAAAGAAGGAAAAGAAGGAGCGTACATGAGAGTCTTTACCGTACCGCCCGAAGGGGCGGGACAGCGGCTGGACAAGACGCTGGCTCTGCTGGAGCCGGAATGGTCCCGTTCCTTTATCCAAAAACTGCTGGAGGACGGCAGGGTAGAGATCGGCGGCAAAACGGCGTCCAAAAACAGCAAGCCTGCCGCCGGCGCAGAGGTGACGGTGGACGAGCCGCCTTTGCGGACGATCGAAGCGGCGCCGCAGAATATCCCGCTGGATATCCGTTACGAGGATGAGGATCTGCTGGTGGTCAACAAGCCCCGGGGCATGGTGGTGCATCCGGCGCCGGGCAGCCCGGACGGTACGCTGGTCAACGCCCTGCTGTATCACTGCGGCGACAGTCTTTCCGGCATCAACGGGGCGATCCGCCCGGGTATCGTGCACCGCATCGACAAGGACACCAGCGGTCTTTTGATCGTGGCGAAAAACGACAGCGCCCACCGTGCGCTTGCCGAGCAGATTCGGGAGCATTCCTTTCGCCGGGAATACCGTGCGGTACTGCACGGGCACTTCCGGGAACCCACCGGCACGGTCAATGCGCCCATCGGACGCAGTGAAAAAGACCGCAAAAAAATGTGCGTGACCGACAAAAACGCCCGGGAGGCGGTCACCCATTACGAAATTTTAGAGGACTACGGCGCGTTTTCCTTTGCGAGACTGCGGCTGGAAACGGGCAGGACCCACCAGATCCGTGTCCATATGGCCCACATCGGACACCCTGTGGCAGGGGATCCCGTCTACGGTCCGAAAAACGGCGTGACGGAGCTGCACGGACAGTGCCTGCACGCGGGACTGATCGGATTTTCGCATCCGGCGGACGGACGCTACATCGAGATCAGCGCCGAACTGCCGCCTTACTTTGAGACCTTTCTCGCAAAGATACGCAAATTATATGGGAGAGATGAAACATGACGAAGGACAACAAGATCATTACGGCGATTATCGCAGTGATCGCATCGGCGGCGGTGTGCCTGCTGCTCTTTTTCGGTGTGCACTACCTGTTCGGCAACCCGGCTAAGATCGTGTTCGCTCCCGATATGAAAACATTCACAGTCGTCGGCGGCGCCGACTACACCACGGGAGAGATCGCAGACTATCTGCGCAGCATGAAGTCCGAGAAGAAGCCGTACAAGCGCATCACGGACAAGCTCTACTGCGCCGAGGCGGAGGACGTGTACGAAAACCTGAACACGCTCATGCAGTCTTTGGGCTACGAGTACATCGGCTGTGACGGTACGCTGATCAATATGCGCTGTTTCTACAGGGACGGCAAGGCGCTGTGGGTGCGTGTGGAGTACGACCTCAACGCCGTCTGGTGCCTGTGGAATTTCAGCGATGAGTTCGAGTATGACCTGGCCAAGACCGGGTATAAAACAATGGACTATTAAGGCTATTCAATAAACCAATGGAGGTGGCTGTATTGAACGCAGCAGAAAAAAAGGAATTGCAAATCACCGCCTGTAAGGTACGCATGGGCATCGTGGAAAGCGTATTTCAGGCAAAGTCCGGTCATCCGGGCGGGTCACTGTCCTCGGCGGATGTGATGACCTATCTTTACTTTAAAGTCATGCGTGTGGATGCGCAGAATCCCGATTGGGAGGGTCGCGACCGCTTTGTGCTGTCCAAGGGTCATGTTTCCCCCTGCCTGTACTCGGTGCTGGCGCAGAAGGGCTTCTTCCCCGTGGAGGAGCTGAAAACTTTCCGCAAGGTCGAGTCCAGACTGCAGGGGCATCCCAGTATGCACTGCACCCCCGGCGTGGACATGAGCTCCGGCTCTTTGGGACAGGGCATTTCCACGGCGGTGGGTATGGCGCTAGGCGCAAAGCTGCGCAAAGACGGCGTGCGGGTATACACGCTTCTGGGCGACGGCGAGATCGAGGAAGGACAGGTTTGGGAAGCGGCCATGTACGCCGCCGCCAAAAAGCTGGATAACCTGGTCGCCATCGTGGACAACAACAACCTCCAGATCGACGGCACCGTCGAAGAGGTCAACTCCCCCTATCCCATCGGAGAAAAGTTTGCCGCTTTCGGCTGGAACGTGATCGAGATCGATGCCCACGACTTCGAGCAAATCGAGAATGCGTTCCAAAAGGCGCTCGTTCCGAATGGGAAGCCCACCGTGATCGTGGCCAAGAGCGTCAAGGGCAAGGGCGTCTCCTTCATGGAGAACCAGGTCTCCTGGCACGGCAGCGCACCCAATGCCGAGCAGTACGCTGCGGCAATGGCAGAACTCACCGCCGCACTGGCAGAATTGGAGGGCTAATCATGGCAGATATTGTAAAAATCGCAACCCGTGACAGCTACGGGAAAGCGCTTGTGGAAATGGGCGCTGCTAACGATAAACTGATCGTTCTGGACGCCGATCTTGCCGCCGCCACCAAGACGGCAGGCTTCAAAAAGGCGTATCCCGACCGCTTCTTCGATACCGGCATTGCCGAGAGCAACATGATGTGCGTTGCGGCAGGTCTGTCCACCATGGGCTACACCGTGTTCGCCAGCACCTTTGCCATGTTTGCCGCAGGACGTGCCTTTGAGCAGGTGCGCAACACCATCGGTTACCCCCACCTGAACGTCAAGATCGGCGCCACCCATGCGGGCATCTCCGTCGGCGAGGACGGCGCAAGCCATCAGTGCTGTGAGGATATCGCCCTGATGCGCACCATCCCCGGCATGACCATTATCAATCCCGCCGACGACGTGGAAGCCCGTCAGGCCGTGTACGCCGCCGCCGCTATGGAAGGTCCCGTATATATGCGCTTCGGCAGACTGGCTGTCCCCGTGATTTTCGATGACAGCTACAAGTTCGAGATCGGCAAGGGCGTACAGCTGGTGGACGGCAAGGACGTCACCATCATCGCCACCGGTCTCATGGTCGCAGAAGCACTGCAGGCAGCAGAGCTTCTCAAGGCGGAGGGCATCTCCGCCGCCGTGGTCAACATGGCGACCATCAAGCCCATCGACCGGGACATCATTATCCGTGCCGCGAAGGAGACCGGCTGTATCGTCACCGCAGAGGAGCACAACATCATCGGCGGTCTGGGCGGCGCAGTGGCAGAGGTCGTCAGTGAGAGTGTGCCCGTGCCGGTTCTGCGTCTGGGCGTGGAGGATACCTTTGGTCGTTCCGGCCCCGCAGCGGAATTGCTGCACGTATTCGGTTTGGACGCCGCGCACATCGCCGAAAAGGCAAAGGCGGCTATCGCACTGAAGAAATAAACTGCATCATCGGTGCTGCCCGGTTTGTATCGGGCAGCTTTTGCCGATTTTATACGGGCATTCCCGCACCCTTTGCAGCGGCATGACCCGAGAACATTTTCTGGAGAAGAGCATGGCTGAGAGTAAGAGCGACGTCCTGTTCGGCAAGTCCGTGTTCGGCGGCTTTGACCGAAAGGACGTCATGGAGTATATCGACACCCTCCAGCGCCAGTCGCAGGCAAAACTGCGCACAGAGCTGGAGGATGCGGAAAATCGGATCGCAGAGTTGACGGCGGCGCTGGAGACGGCGAATGCGGAAAACGCACGCTTGCAGGAGGAAGTTTTGCAGCTGCAGGCGGAGCTGAAAGTGTCGCAGACGGAGAATGCGCTGTTCCGTGAAAACGAACCGTCCCCGAGATCCATCGGGGATGTGGATGCCATGGTGCATCGGAATCTGAACTGATTTTCGGGATTTGAGGATAATTTCAATGGCAGAGCATAGAATTAAAGTTGAAGAAATCCGGGCAAAGGCGCCCGATTTGCACGCCGGCGACCGTGTGTACCTTTCGGGAACGGTCTACACCGCCCGGGATGCGGCGCACAAGCGCCTGACCGCCCTGCTCGACGAGGGCAAGGAACTGCCCCTGCCGCTGGAGGGTGCCTGCATCTACTATGCAGGACCCACGCCTGCGGAGCCGGGCGCGGTGATCGGCAGCTGCGGTCCCACCACATCCGGCAGGATGGATCGCTTTGCCCCGAGACTTCTGGATCTCGGGCTGGCGGCAATGATCGGCAAGGGACAGCGCAGTGCGCAGGTGGTGGACGCCATCGTCCGCAACAAGGCGGTGTATCTGTGTGCCGTGGGCGGCGCGGGCGCACTGGCGGCGCAGTGCATCCGCACCTGCGAGGAGATCGCCTTTCACGACCTCGGCTGTGAGAGCATCAAGCGGCTCACGGTGCAGGACTTTCCGCTGATCGTGGCCATCGACGCCGCCGGGAATAATCTGTTCGAGAGGTAACCGTATGCCCCTGTCGGAATTTCTGACGCAAGCTTTGCAGAACCCTGCCCTGCTGATCACATCCCTGCTGACGCTGGGGGTGATCTTTGTCAACGGCTGGACGGACGCACCCAACGCCATTGCCACCTGCGTGTCCACACGGTGTATGCCGGTGCGCGCGGCGGTGCTGATGGCGGCGGTGTTCAACCTGTTGGGCGTTTTGATCATGACCTCCGTCAGCGCCGAGGTGGCGCAGACGATCTACAACATCGCCGATTTTGGCGGGGATTCGTCCCGGGCACTGATCGCCCTGTGCGCCGCCATGACGGCCATCGTGCTGTGGGCAACGGCGGCGTGGTATTTCGGTATCCCCACCAGCGAGAGCCATGCGCTGATCGCCGGCGTTTCCGGCGCGGCCATCGCCCTGAACGGCGGCTTCGGCGGCATCAACGGTTCGGAGTGGATCAAGGTCATTTACGGTCTGGGACTGTCCACCGTGCTGGGCTTTGTGTCCGGCTTCGTGATCGTCAAAACGGTTGCCCTGCTGTTCCGCAACGTCCGCAGGAGCAAGACACAGGGCTTTTTCCGTGGGGCACAGATCTTCGGCGGTGCTGCCATGGCGTTTATGCACGGTGCGCAGGACGGGCAGAAATTTATCGGCATTTTCCTTTTGGGAATCTCCCTGACGGGCGTCGGAACAGAAAGCTTTTCCGTCCCGCTGTGGCTGATGCTTTTGTGTGCTGCCGTCATGGGCGTGGGCACCTCCGTCGGCGGGTATAAGATCATCAAGTCCGTGGGCATGGATATGGTAAAGTTAGAAAAGTACGAAGGCTTTTCCGCCGATCTGGCAGGGGCGTTTTGCCTGCTGCTGTCCACCGTGACGGGGCTTCCCGTCAGCACGACCCATACCAAGACCACCGCCATCATGGGCGTGGGTGCGGCAAAGCGCATCCGGGGGGTCAACTGGAGCGTCGTTAAGGATATGATGCTCGCATGGGTGCTGACGTTCCCGGGGTGCGGTCTGGTCGGGTATCTGGTCGCACGGTTGTTTATTCGGATTTTTTAACGCATTTTGCCACAGTGCAGGAGAGCATTATGAAAAACAGAACGGACTATTTTTCATTTTTTGAACAGCAGTCTGCCCATTGCGTGCAGGCGGCGGAGATCTTGCGCAACTTCATCTCGGACTTTGACCCGTTTCAGATGTTTGACACGGTGCAGCAGATGCACCGTGTGGAGCATGAGGCGGATATGGTGCGCAAGACCCTGACGGAAAAATTATCCGCGGAGTTTCTGCCGCCTATCGAGCGGGAGGACATTTTGGCGCTGGCCAACGAGCTGGATAATGTCACGGATGCGGTGGAGGACACCCTGCGGCACCTGTATATGTTCAATGTGGAGAGCGCAACACCCGATGCCGTGGGACTGGCGCAGGTGGTGCTGGACGCCTGCCGCGCACTGCACGAGGCGGTGACGGCATTCCGAGGGTTCAAAAAATCGGGCAAACTCCAGCCGTACCTGCTGACGGTGAATGAGCTGGAGGAAAAGAGTGACGAAGCGTATACACAGGCGGTGCGCAGTCTGTACTGCGGCACCAACGATCCCCGCCAGCTGCTGCGGTGGACGAAAATTTACAGCAACCTCGAAAGCTGCTGCGATGCCTGTGCCCACGCGGCAGAAGTGATGGAAAGCGTTATGTTTAAGAATTCTTAATTAGGAATTAGGAATGAGGAATTAAAAATAAACTGCAAGTTTTTCCATTTATATTGTTTATTTATACAGTGACTTCTCCGAGTGTTTTATTGGAAGAGTATGACGCTGAAATGGTTTTATCGCCTATCCAAAAGCATGAGGGGTCGAAAAAACAGGAATGCAAAAATGAAAAATCCCTTTTTCGGTCAAAAAATTCCTAATTCCTAATTCCTCATTCCTAATTAAAAAAAGAGTAAAGGATCAACAAAAATGTCGTTACCAGTCGTAGCAATCGTCGGCAGACCCAATGTGGGCAAGTCCACGCTGTTCAACAAGCTCTGCGGCAGCAGGCTGTCCATCGTGGACGACACACCCGGCGTGACAAGAGACCGTATTTATGGGGAATGTGAATGGTCGGGACGCACATTCCTTTTGGTGGACACCGGCGGCATCGAGCCGTTTTCGGAGGACATCATCCTGTCCCAAATGCGCCGTCAGGCGGAGCTGGCCATCGACAGCGCGGACGTGATCGTTCTGGTCACGGATATTCGTTCCGGCGTCGTGGCGACGGATGCGGAGGTGGCGCAGATGCTTCTCAAGAGCGGCAAGCCCATCGTGCTGTGCGTCAACAAGTGCGACGCGGTCGGCGACACGCCGCTGGAATTTTACGAGTTTTACAACCTCGGTCTGGGCGATCCCATCGCCGTGTCCTCCGTGCACGGTCACGGGACGGGCGATCTTTTGGACGAGGTACTGCGGTACCTGCCCGAGCAAACGCAGGAGGAGGACGAGGACGAGCGCATCCGTGTGGCGGTCATCGGCAAGCCCAACGTGGGCAAGTCCTCTCTGGTCAACGCCATCACGGGGGAGAACCGCATGATCGTGTCCGACATCGCCGGTACCACCCGGGACGCCACGGACACTGCGGTGGAAAATCAGTTCGGCAAGTTCGTGTTCATCGACACGGCGGGACTGCGCCGCAAGAGCCGGGTGGATGATGCCATCGAAAAATATTCCGTCATCCGTGCGAGAATGGCGGTGGAGCGTGCACAGGTCTGCGTCATTATGATCGACGCCACCGAGGGCTTCACCGAGCAGGATTCCAAGGTCGCGGGCATCGCCCATGAGCAGGGCAAGGCGTGTATCATCGCCGTGAACAAGTGGGACGCCGTGGAAAAGGACGGCAAGACCATGGACGGCTACCGCAAAAAACTGATGAACGATTTTGCGTTCATGTCCTATGCGCCCATCATCTTTATTTCCGCCAAAACGGGGCAGCGTTTGGATCGTCTGTTTGAGCTGATCCGGTATGTGGACGAGCAGAACGCCATGCGCATCAAGACCGGCAGGCTCAATGAGATCCTTGCTGCGGCGACGACCCGCGTCCAGCCGCCGACAGACAAGGGCAGGCGGCTGAAGATCTACTACATGACCCAGGCATCCACCCGACCGCCCACATTCGTCTGCTTCGTCAACCGCAAGGATCTGTTCCACTACAGCTACCAGCGCTACTTGGACAACCAGATTCGTGAAGTGTTCGGTCTGGAGGGTACGCCCACACGCTGGATCATCCGGGAAAGAGAGCAGAAAAAATGAGGATTCTCGGCATTGACCCCGGCTATGCCATCGTGGGCTACGGGGTGATCGACTATCAAAATACCCATTTTTCTGTCGTGGACTACGGCGCCATCCTCACCGATGCCGGCGTTCCCTTCAATGAGCGGCTCGAGAAAATCTACGACGACGCCTTTGCCCTCATGCAAAAGTGGAAGCCGGATGTGATGGCGATCGAAAAGCTTTTCTACAATACCAACGCCAAAACGGTCATCGACGTGGGACAAGCCAGAGGGGTACTGATTCTGGCGGCGCAGAAGAACCGTTTGTCCATTGCGGAATACACCCCCCTGCAGGTCAAGCAAAGTGTGGTCGGCTACGGCAGGGCGGAGAAAAAGCAGGTGCAGGAGATGACGAAAATGATCCTGAATCTGGAAAAGATCCCCAAGCCTGACGACACCGCCGATGCTCTGGCCATGGCGATCTGTCACGCCCACGCCAGCGGCTCGCTGTTCGTTGGCGGCAAGATCGACCTTTCCCGGGTACGCAACGGGATTTAACAGGGAGGACTTTTGATGCTTTATTCATTGACAGGCAAGGTTGTCCATACGGACATTGGAGGCGTTGCGGTGCAGTGCGGCGGCGTGGCGTTTTACTGTGCCGCATCCCAAAACACCCTGCGCAAGGTGGGTTCCCCCGGTGCCGAGGTCACGCTGTATACATACCTGAGCGTTCGGGAGGACGCCATGGATCTGTTTGGATTTTCCGACCCGCAGGAGCAGTCCTGCTTCAAGCTGCTCATCGGCGTGACCGGCGTCGGTCCCAAGGCGGCGCTGGCGATACTGTCGGAAATGACGCCGGAGCGGCTGGCGCTGTGCGTGGCGTCCGGCGACGCAAAAAGTATCACCAAGGCGCAGGGCGTCGGCAACAAGCTGGCGCAGCGGGTGGTGCTGGAGCTGAAAGATAAATTCAAAGCGGAGGTGCCGGCAGTCTTTACCGGTGACGCCGAGGCGGCAGGGGTCGTCTCTGCGTCGAAAAACTGCGAGGAAGCGGTCAGCGCCCTGGAAATGCTGGGCTATGGCCGCAGCGAGGCTTCCGCCGCCGTGGGCAGGCTGGACAGTGCACTGCCCACCGAAACACTTATCAAACAGGCACTGCGTGCCTTGGCAAAACAGCTGTAAAGAGAAAGGAAGATATGGATGAAAAAGACATTTCGCAAAGGGATCGCCGTTATGCTGTGCATGGCGCTGTTCGTGTCGGCTGTGCCTGCGGCGTTTGCGGCAGACAAGGATTTCTCCAACCCCGTGCACGGGGATGCACCCACCGCAAGCAAGGCAGAAAAGGTTCTGCTGGACGGCGTGGACGTGATCCTCAATGCGCTGATCAACGGCATCAATGCCCTGACCCATACGCCCCGCAGCTGGGAGACGGAGAAGGACTACTCCAGCGACGGCTTCACTGCGGGACAGACGGAATTTTTGGATGCACCGGCGGACAATGCCGTTTGGTCCATGGGCTATGCGAGAGCCTCCATCACCGAGGGGCAGGACATCACGGACGGCAAGCACTACGTTGCCGGCTCCCTGTCCGTTGCGGATAAGGTGGTTTCCAAGGTGTACGACGAGCAGTTTGTGCGCACCATCGCCATGAACGACGGCTCCGGCAGAGGCACGGTGGTGTTCTGTGTCATCGACGGCTACGGGATGTCCTCCACGGACGTGCGTGCCATCCGTCAGGAACTGGCGGACTACTGTGCGCAAAACGATGTTGCCGCTGTCAACATCACCGTTCTGCACCAGCATTCCGCCGTGGACACCTTCGGCATGAACGGCCCGCTGTTCTCCGAGCTTCTCAATCCGTGGCGTGACCTTTTTGGCAAAAAGATGGTCAACGGGCAGAACGAAACCTATATGCGCAACCTCTTTGAAAAGACGGAGCAGTCTGTGAAAGAAGCTGTTGCCGCCATGAAAACGGGCAAGCTGTTCTTCTCCACCGTGGATGCTTCCGCTTACGTGCGTGACAAGCGTCCCGCATTCGTCATGGACACCGACCTCAACCTCTTCCGTTTCATCCCCGAGGACGGTTCCCGTCAGATCTGGTTCTCCACCTACACGGCACACTGCGTGGGCAACGGCGCCGGCGGTACAGAGGTCACGGCGGATTATCCGCTGTATATGGAGCAGACCGTTAACGAGAAGGCGAACGCGGACTTCATGCTTTTCCTCGGCGCAGAGCAGGGCACTTCTCAGGTCAAGGATTCCATCGAGGGCATCGAGGAAGCGGAAAAAGAGGAACTGGGCGGTGTGAAGCTGTACGGCAAGACGCTGGCGAACCTGTTGATCGAAAAGGGCGAGGAAAACGCTGTGGAGGTGGCGCCGCTGCTGAACGTGGCGTACAAGGAAGTGCTGTTCTCCATCAGCAACCCCATTCTCACCTTCGCCGGCAAGATGGGTCTTGTGACCAACAAGGTCGTCCGTGCGGGACTGTGCAAGTATAAAGTCGTCTCCGAGATCGGCTACATGGAGCTGGGCAATGACCTTGCCCTTGCCTTCGTGCCCGGTGAGCTGGCGGCGGAACTGGCCTACGGCGGCACCCTGCCCGCATCCCAGTCGTGGAGCGGCGAGGACTGGACATATCCCACCATGCAGTCCCAGGTCGGCGAGCGGCAGCTGCTGATCTTGGGCATCATGAACGATCAGGTCGGCTATATCATTCCCGGCAACGACTATATGGCGCTGTTGTACGGGCAGAATAAATCTCTGGAACTGGTGGCACTGGGCAAAAACACGGCGGCAGAGCTGTCCGATGCCTTCGGCGCACTGGTCAAGGAGTGTAAGGCAAAATAATGGATGAATTCATGGAAACCGATTACGAAAACCGTATCGTAGCGCCGGAGTATTCTCCCGAGGACAGGGACGTGGAGCTCTCTCTGCGTCCGCGCAGACTGTCGGAATATATCGGGCAGGAAAAGGTCAAGGAGAATTTAAAGGTGTACATCGAAGCGGCCAAAAGGCGGGGCGAGAGTTTGGATCACGTCCTGCTGTACGGTCCGCCCGGTCTGGGCAAGACGACCCTTGCGGGCATCGTGGCCAACGAGATGGGCGTCAATCTCCGGGTCACCTCCGGCCCCGCCATTGAGAAGCAGGGCGATCTTGCGGCGCTGTTGACGAATCTCAACGAGGGCGACATCCTTTTCATCGACGAGATCCACCGCCTCAACCGCAGTGTGGAGGAGGTGCTGTACCCGGCGATGGAGGACAACGCGCTGGATATCATCATCGGCAAAGGTCCCTCCGCCCGATCCATCCGTCTCGACCTGCCGAAGTTTACACTGGTGGGCGCAACGACCCGTGCGGGACAGCTTTCCGCCCCTTTGCGGGACAGGTTCGGTGTGATTTTGCGTCTGGAACTGTATACCGCCGAGGAGCTTGCCATGATCGTGCGCCGCAGTGCGGACATTCTCGGTATCGGCGTGGACGAGCAGGGGGCACTGGAAGTGGCGTCCCGTTCCCGGGGCACACCCCGTATCGCCAACCGTCTGCTCAAGCGTGCCCGGGATTTTGCGCAGGTCATCGGCGACGGCACCATCGACGCGGACAACGCCCGCATCGCCCTGGACAGAATGGAGATCGACCGCTTGGGGCTGGATGCCATCGACCGCTTGCTACTGACCTCCATGATCCGCAACTATAACGGCGGTCCCGTGGGGCTGGAGACCATTGCCGCCGCCATCGGCGAGGAGGCGGTGACGATCGAGGATGTGTACGAGCCTTATTTGATGCAGCTCGGTTTCCTGTCCCGCACACCCCGCGGGCGTGTCGTCACCCCGGCGGGCTACGCCCATGTGGGCATCCCCATGCCGGGACAGCAGCAGCTTTTTTAAGGCAACACCGCACAAATCGGGGTGTGCGGATTGCGAAGCAAGATTTTTCGTCAGGTTGTACAGAAAGACCGCCGACTTGCTGACGCAAGTCAAGGAATTTTTGTGCAAGCTGACGGAATAAGATTCAAACAAGGCGTGCGCCGCGATTGGTGCGGTGTTGCCTTAGAATAATTTCGCGCACCGTGCAATACTATTACTGCATACGAAACCGTAAAGGAGTGTCTTGATGGGCAGATTATTCGGAACAGACGGCGCCAGAGGCGTCGCCAACAGTGAACTGACTTGCGAGCTTGCCATGCAGATCGGCAGAGCCGCCGCCATGGTGCTGGCGGATGAAAACATCGCGCGTCCCCGTGTGATGATCGGCAAGGACACCCGTATGTCCTCCGATATGCTGGAGTCCGCCATTGCGGCGGGACTTTGCTCCGTGGGTGCGGACGTGCTGTTGCTGGGTGTTGTACCGACCCCGGCGGTGGCGTATCTGGTTCGGGAAAAGGGGTACGATGCGGGCATCATGATCTCCGCCTCCCACAACCCCTGCGAATACAACGGCATTAAAATTTTCAAGTCCGACGGCTACAAGCTGCCCGACGCACTGGAAGAAAAGATCGAAGCGATCATTTTGGACGAGACCGTGGTGCCGCCTGTGCGCATCGGCGGCGAGGTGGGACGTGTGACGGCGGACGAGTCCATGCGGGAGGACTATATTTACCACATCTACCGCACTTCGGACTACATCTTTGCGGACAAACGCATTGCCTTGGACTGCGCCAACGGCTCCGCCTCCTACACGGCGCCCGAACTGTTCCGCAGACTGGGTGCGCAGTGCAGTTTTATCTCCTGCGAGCCGGACGGGGTGAATATCAACGCAAACTGCGGCTCCACCCATTTGGAAAATCTGCAAAAGTATGTGGTCGAGCACCATTTGGACGCCGGCTTTGCCTTTGACGGCGACGCCGACAGACTGCTGTGCGTGGACAACGAGGGCAACGTGGTGGACGGCGACAAGATCATCGCCATCTGCGCCAAGGATATGAAACGGCGGGGCAAGCTTAGAAATAACACGGCGGTTATTACCGTCATGAGCAATATGGGTCTGCGCAAATTCTGCGAGGAAAACGGCATCCGCCATGAGAGCACCAAGGTCGGTGACCGCTATGTTCTGGAGAATATGCTCTCCAACGGCTACGTTATCGGCGGAGAGCAGTCGGGACACGTGATCTTTTTGGACTTCGCCAATACCGGTGACGGACAGCTGACGGCGGTGCAGGTGCTGGGCGTGATGAAGCGCACCGGCAAGACCCTCAAGGAGCTGGCGGACGAGATGGAGGTTTTCCCGCAGGTGATGCAAAACGTCCGTGTGTCCAACATGGGCAAGATCCGCTGCGACAAAGACCCGGAGATCCGTGCCGCTGTGGAAGAGGCGGAAAAGGAACTGGGCGACAGCGGTCGTGTGCTGGTGCGTGTGTCCGGCACGGAACCGCTGGTGCGCGTTATGCTCGAGGGCAGAGATGAAAAGCTGATCGAAAAGCTCTGCGCAGAGATTGCGGAGGTCGTTCGGGAAAGACTGATATAAACAAGGAATGTGCGTATGAGAATTGCAAACAACTGGCAGGACTATGAATTGATCGACTGTTCCGACGGGGAACGGCTGGAACGGTGGGGCGAGACGATTCTGATTCGCCCCGACCCGCAGGTGATCTGGAAACCGGCACGGAAAAACAGCCTTTGGCGGCAGGCGCACGGGCGGTATGTGCGTTCCAGCACCGGCGGCGGACACTGGACGCTGTACAAAAACGTGCCCGGCTTCTGGACGGTCGGGTACAAGGATCTGACGTTTAACATCAAGACCATGGGCTTTAAGCATACGGGACTGTTCCCGGAGCAGGCGGTCAACTGGGACCGCACCATGGACATCATCCGAAATGCAGGTCGTCCCGTTCGGGTGCTGAACCTGTTCGCCTACACAGGCGGCGCCACCGTGGCGGCGCTGAAGGCCGGCGCCAGCGTTGTCCATGTGGATGCGTCCAAGGGCATGGTGACGTGGGCGAAGGAAAATGCCGCACGCAGCGGCGTGGCGGGACAGAATGTGCGCTGGATCGTGGACGACTGCATCAAGTTTGTCCAGCGGGAGATCCGCCGCGGCAGCCGCTACGACGTCATCATCATGGATCCGCCGTCCTACGGCAGAGGTCCCGGCGGCGAAGTGTGGAAGCTGGAGGACGAGGTGTACGGCTTTGTGGAGCTGTGCAAAAAACTGCTGAGCGACCAGCCGCTGATGATGCTTATCAACTCCTACACCACCGGGCTTGCGCCCTCGGTGATGGAATACATTCTGGGCACCTCCGTCGTGCCGACCTTCGGCGGCAGGGTGGAGAGCGACGAGATCGGTCTGCCCGTGACGGAAACGGGCATGGTGCTGCCCTGCGGCGCATCGGCGTTTTGGCTTGCCTGACGCAGGCGAAAATGCCTTGGAAGTACGAATAAAAGGACGATTTATTTACCCATGATCCGACTGAAAAACGTAAGCTATACATACGAAAACGACGAACAAAACTCTCCCGCCGTATGCGATGTCACCCTCGATGTGCGGCGGGGAGAGTTTCTGGCTGTTTTGGGACACAACGGCTCCGGGAAATCCACGCTGGCGAAGCTGTTTAATGCTATTTTGGTGCCCACGCAGGGACAGGTGCTGGTGGACGGCATGGACACGGCGGATGAGGACAAGGTTTGGGAGATCCGCCGCAAGGTGGGTATGGTGTTCCAAAACCCCGACAACCAAATCGTGGCGACCATCGTGGAGGACGACGTGGCGTTCGGCCCCGAGAATTTAGGCGTACCGCCGAAAGAAATTCGTGCACGGGTGGACGAAGCGCTGAAAGCGGTGGGTATGTATGCGTATCGCCATCAGGAACCGCACAAGCTGTCCGGCGGACAGAAACAGCGTGTCGCCGTGGCGGGGATCATCGCCATGCGCACGGACTGCATCGTGTTTGACGAATCCACCGCCATGATCGACCCGCAGGGACGCCGGGAAGTGATGGACACCATCCTGCGGCTGAACCGGGATTTGGGCATCACGGTGGTGCTCATCACCCATTTCATGGAGGAAGCGGTGCAGGCAGATCGGGTGGTCGTCATGGATTCCGGCAAAATTGCCGCTGTGGGGAAGCCCGAGACGGTCTTTGCCGACGAAGCCTTTTTGGAGAGAACGGGTCTGGAGCTGCCGCCTGCGGCCAAGCTGGCGTCCATGCTGCGCAAAAGCGGCGTCGATCTGCCGAAAAGCATTCTCACGCCGGAAAGCTGCGCAGATGCGCTGTTTGACGCGGTGCAGAAAGCGGGGGTGGTCTGATGGCGGTTTTGGAGCTTCGGAACTTGACCCACTGCTACGGCGAAAAAACAGCAAATCGTGTCGTCGCTGTGAACAATGTGAGCCTGCGAATCGAACCCGGCGAACTGCTGGGCGTGATCGGTCACACCGGTTCGGGTAAATCCACGCTGATCCAGCACTTCAACGGTCTTTTGAAGCCCACGTCGGGCGAGGTGCTGCTGGACGGCGAAAATATACATAAGGACAAGCAGACCCTCCGGGAATCCCGCTTTCGGGTGGGACTTTGTTTCCAGTACCCGGAGTACCAGCTGTTCGAGGAAACCGTGCGGCGGGACATCGCCTTCGGTCCCAAGAACATGAACCTCCCGCCCGAGGAGATCGAGCGGCGGGTCGTGCGCGCGGCACAGTTTGTGGGTCTGTCGGACGAGCTGTTGGAGAAGTCGCCCTTTGACCTCTCCGGCGGGGAAAAACGCCGTGCCGCCATTGCCGGCGTGATGGCCATGGAGCCGGAAATTCTGGTGCTCGATGAGCCGACGGCAGGACTGGATCCCCGGGGCAGGGAAAAGATTTTGCAAATGATCGCCGACTACCGCAGACAGACGGGCAGTACGGTCATTTTGGTGTCCCACAGTATGGAGGACATCGCACGCCTTGCCACCCGGGCGCTGGTGATGCGCCACGGCGAAGCGGTGCTCTGCGGCACGGTGAACGAGGTGTTCTCCCACGGAGAAGAACTTCTCTCCATGGGACTGGATGTACCTGCCGTGACAAAGGTGTTTTTGGCGCTCAAGCAAAAGGGCGTCCCCGTGCGCACCGATATCTATACCAATGAACAGGGTCAGGCGGAAATCCTGCGCTTACTGCGAAGGGAGGGACGCGCATGATCCGGGATATTACCATCGGGCAGTATCTGCCCGGCAAATCCTTTTTGCACAAAATGGATCCCCGCGCCAAGATCCTTTGGACGCTGGCGTATGTTATCGTGATCTTTCTGTGCAAAAACTTCTGGTCTTTGGGGCTGATGGTGGCTGCGGCAGTCGGAATGCTTCTGCTGTCCCGTGTACCCCTGCGCATGATGTGGAAAAGTCTCAAGCCGCTGGTGCCGATTTTGCTGTTTACGGGTGTGTTGAACCTGTTTTACAGCAAGGCGGGTACGGTGCTTTGGACGTGGAAATTTCTGACCATTACCGACAGGGGCGTCTACACCGGCGCCTTTATGGTCATCCGCATTCTGTCTTTGGTGTCGGTCAGCGCACTGTTGACCTATACCACTACGCCCACGGCGCTGACGGACGGCATCGAACGTCTGCTGTCTCCGCTGAAAATTTTCAAAATCCCCGTGCAATCCTTGGCGATGATGATGACGCTGGCACTGCGATTCATCCCGACACTGATCGAGGAGATCGACCGTATTATGAGCGCGCAAAAGGCGAGGGGCGCCGATCTGGAATCGGGCGGATTTCTGAAGCGTGCCAAGGCACTGCTGCCGATTTTGATCCCGCTGTTCGTTTCCGCCTTCCGCAGGGCTTACGATCTGGCGTTTGCCATGGAGTGCCGCTGTTATCAGGGCGGCGACGGGCGAACCCGCATGAAGCAGATGAAGCTCGGCGCAAGGGATGTGGTCGGACTGGTACTGCTGGCGCTTCTCATTGCGGGCGTCATCCTGCTTAACCGCTTCTTTGCACCGCTGCTGTAAAAAACACGCGCCGAGTACAGGCAGGATTTGTTTGCCGAGATTTTGGCTTTCAGGGGATACAAAATGACAATAGAACTTGCGACTGAGCGGGACATCGACCGCTGGATGAACCTTGTGGAAAAAGTGAAAAGGAGCTTTCCCGGTCTCGATACGGTGCAAGCACTGGACGAGCATCGGAAAACGGTTTTGACGTTTATGGACAGCGCAACTGCCATTTGCGCCAAAGAACAAGAAAATGTGGTAGGTGCATTGCTGTTTTCGAGTGAAAGAAACGAGTTGTGCTTTTTGGCGGTCGATCCGGAATATCGCAGACGGCATATCGCCGAAAAAATGGTCTCCCTGATGCTGGCGAAAACTGACCCGCACAGGGATATCACGGTGACGACGTTTTGCGAAGGCGTACCCGAAGGAACGGCGGCCAGAGCGTTTTACAAGAAAATCGGTTTCACCGAGGGAAAGCGGACGCAAGCGTTTGGCAGTCCCGTTCAAGAATTTGTGTTGAAGCGATAGTTCCCGGCTCTTTCGGTTCATCACGGATTTTTGTGGGATTAAAAATTTCGGTCAAGCCTTTTTAAAGGCTTGCGGATTCCA
>JBJEQK010000153.1:0-7964 GCA_051881715.1 Acutalibacteraceae bacterium | reverse complement strand
CCCCACCCGATTCTC
Source organism: Acutalibacteraceae bacterium (assembly GCA_051881715.1). Taxonomy (GTDB): domain Bacteria; phylum Bacillota; class Clostridia; order Oscillospirales; family Acutalibacteraceae; genus UBA1425. Next base: position 7,949 of record JBJEQK010000153.1, on the reverse strand, counting down.
GTCACGCTGTCTGGGACGGTTGCGCTCGTGAGGCTCGTGCAACCGGAGAATGCAGAACCCCCGATGTATGTCACGCTGTCCGGGATGGTCACATTCGTGAGACCCTTGCACCAGTAGAATGCATAATCTCCAATGCTTGTCACGCTGTCCGGGATGGTTACGCTCGTGAGGTTCGTGCAATGGGAGAATGCATCACCCTCGATGCTCGTCACGCTGTCCGGGATTGTATATTCCGTAAGCGCACCGGGACACTGAATCAGAGTGGATTTATCTTTGTCGAATAAAGCCCCCTGACTGTCGCCGGAATAGGATGGATTATTCGCATCCACTGTGATGCTCGTGAGGCTCATGCAACCCTGGAATGCAGAGCTCTCAATGCTCGTCACGCTGTCCGGGATGTTCACGCTCGTGAGGCTTGTGCAAACGTAGAATGCGCAATCTCCGATGCTTGTCACGCTGTCCGGGATTGTGATACTTGTGAGGTTCTCGCAATAGGAGAGTGCCCAATTCCCAATACTCGTCACACTGTCTGCGATTTGCACTTCCCGGATGGAAGAACTGTTGCTGTACCATGGGGCACCATCCCAATTATAATCCTCCATTTTTCCTATACCGCTGATAGCGAAGATGCCGGTTTCTGTGTCCAGCGTCCATGTCAGGTTCTCGCCGCAGGTGCCGCTGTAGCTTGCGGCGCTGGCGGTCAGGGCGAAGCCGGCAAAGATGTTCGCACCCATCGGTGCGGATAACAATAGCAAAGCGCAAAGGGACACTGCCAAATATCTTTTCCACATCTTGTGCATTTTTTCTTCCTCCTGTGATGGGTCGTTGCCAAAAGGTAAATGCAGATTATTTATATTGTAGCGCATATACTCTGAAAAATCAAGCATTTGCATAAAAGCTTTTACTTCGCACCGGGGAACCCCCGGCGAGGAGCGCTGTCTGCGCAGCAGACGGAGGGGTTCCAAACGCCACTGTAAGCAGACGGCAAACTCGGCGGTGTAACCCTCCCGTTGAGGCTGAAGCCTCGCCACCCTCTCTCGCTGGGAGGGCTCAGCTTAACGAAAAAAGCCCAGCTTTCACTGGACTGTTCGCCAGTCTGCGACCGTGCAAAATTTTGCACGGGAAAAGTTGTCTCGTTTTATCTCACCACAAAATCATCCTACCGTTTCTTCGGGTAGGATTTTATCCTACTTTATCCTACCTTTTCTGCCGGTTAGATTATCCTACTTTATCCTACCTTATCCTACTTTTCCCCGCATCAAGGCTCCCCTGCGAGGAGCGCTGTCTGCGCAGCAGACGGAGGGGTTAAAACGCCACTGTAAGCAGAGAGCAAAACTCGGCGATCAAACCTTCCCGTTGAGGCTGCGCCTCGCCACCCTCCCTCGCTGGGAGGGCTCAGCTTAACGAAAAAAGCCCAGCTTTCACTGGACTGTTCGCCAGTCTGCGACCGTGCAAAATTTTGCACGGGAAAAGTTGTCTCGTTTTATCTCACCACAAAATCATCCTACCGTTTCTTCGGGTAGGATTTTATCCTACTTTATCCTACCTTTTCTGCCGGTTAGATTATCCTACTTTATCCTACCTTATCCTACTTTTCCCCGCATCAAGGCTCCCCTGCGAGGAGTGCTGTCTGCGCAGCAGACGGAGGGGTTAAAACGCCACTGTAAGCAGACGGCAAACTCGGCGGTGTAGCCCTCCCGTTGAGGCTGAAGCCTCGCCACCCTCCCTCGCTGGGAGGGCTTTTGAAAAGGGCATAAACAAGCAAAACCCGCAGTGATTGCTCACTGCGGGGGAAAGATACGATTTGATTATTCGGCTTCGGGGACAAGCACGCCGTAGCCGCCGTCCTGCCGCTTATAGACCACATTCACTGCGTCGGTCTCCGCATTGCGGAACAGATAAAACTGGTGGTCGAGCAGATTCATCTGCAAGATCGCCTCGTCCACGCTCTGGGGCTTGACGGAGACGTGCTTTGTACGGACAACATTGAAGTCCAGCTCCTCCTCCTCAGGTTCGGAGGCGATGATGATGCTGTCCAGACTGCCCTCGCGCAGCCGCTTTTCCAAACGGGTCTTGTTCTTGCGGATCTGGCGAATCAAGGAGTCTACACACTTGTCGAGCGCCTCGTTCATGTTCTGCGCCCGCTCCTCGGAGCGGAAGATCATGCCCCGTGTGGCGACAGTCACCTCGACGATCTGGCAGGATTTTTCCACCGTTGCCGTGACCTTGGCCTCTGCGGAATCGTCAAAGAAGCGCTCCACTTTCGCAAGCTTCTTCTCCGCGTGTTCCTTGAAAGAATCTCTGGGGGTACATTTTCTTCCGGTAATGATGATCTTCATAGTGTCATCCTCCTATCTATGGTGATCTCCCTTTGGAGTGACTTTAGTATAGCATATATTCACCAAAATTTCAATAGAAGAATGCGTTTTTTTAATAATTTTTAACAAATTCATAAAAGTCAGATCACGATGCCCGCATGGCGCGTCACATGACAGCCCACGTTGAGCGCCACCGGCAGACCGGCAATGTGGGTCGGCGCCGCCTCCACCGCCACGGACAGCGCAGTCGTTTTGCCGCCGAAGCCCTGGGGACCGATGCCGAGGGCGTTGACCTTTTCCAGCAGACGGTTCTCCATCTCGGCGTAGAACGGGTCGGGATTGCGCACGCTCACAGGGCGGCAAAGCGCTTTTTTGGCAAGCAGGGCGCAGGACTCGAAGTCGCCGCCGATGCCCACACCCAGCACCATGGGCGGACAGGGATTGCTCCCCGCCTTGCGCACGCAGTCCACAATGTAGTCCTCGATCTCCTCCTGCGTTGCGGAGGGCGTGAACATTTGCAGACGGCTCATGTTTTCACTGCCGAAGCCCTTGGGTGCGGCGTTGAGCGTGATTTTGTCGCCGGGCACAATGCGCAGATGGATGACCGCCGGGGTGTTGTCCCCCGTATTTTTTCTGCGCAGGGGATCCTCCACCACGGAACAGCGCAGATAACCGTCCTTGTAGGCACGCCCTACGCCTCGGTTGACCGCCGTCTCAAAGTCGCCGCCCACCAGATGGACATCCTGTCCCATCTCACAGAACAGCACCGCCATGCCCGTGTCCTGACAGATGGGCACGTGCATTTTCTCCGCCGCCGATAAATTATCATAAATATCGCCCATAATGGACTGCGCCAAAGACGTGCACTCCGCACACTTCGCCTCGGCGATTCGCTCTGCCAGATCCTGTGGCAGAACACGGTTTGCCGTTTGAAACAATTCGGCAACGGCGTCCTCAATGAGTTGTACATTCACTTCACGCATATTGCATCCTCCTGTTAAAAAAGGCGGAACACGCTCGTTCCGCCTCGTTGTGGATATTGTTTTGTATGCTCAGCGATTGCCGCCTTTGCGGGAGTAACCGCCGTGACGGGATTCGCTGGAGCGCTTGAGATCGGTGATCTTTTCGTCGCTGACCTGCTTGAACCGTGCCATCATTTCCTCGAAAGACTGCCCCTGCGTCGGCACGGACTTCTGTCCCTGCCAGACATTTGCCGGCGCAGAACGGCGCTGTCCCTGCGGTCTTGCCGGACGCGGACGCCGCTCCCCGTTTTCCTTGTCGGAGGGGGCTTCTGCTTTCTTGATGGAGAGATTGATCCGGCCGTTTTCGGCAATGTTCAGGATCTTGACCTTCACGGTCTGTCCCTCTTTCAGATGATCTCGAATGTTTTTGACATAGGACGCAGACACCTCGGAAATATGTACCATTCCCGTGCCGCCGCACTCCAATTCCACGAAAGCGCCGAAATCTGTAAGACCCGTCACTTTCCCCTCCACAATAGCTCCAACCTCAGCCGCCATAAAAAGCAAATATCCTCCCCAAAAAAATTTATGACACCCCGATCACTGCCCGGCGTTCAGGTCGTAATAGACCCGCTCGTCCGGATACACATAACCGAGATCCTCATCCCTTGCTCTCTTTTCCACAAAAGCGTTCAAATCGCCCTGCGCCAAAAGCTGCGCCAGATCCTCGTTTTCGGATCTGCGTGATTCAATCTGCTGCTCCAACTGTTCGATCTCCGCCTTCTTCTCGGCAATCTGCGCACGAAGTCCGAACAAGGAGACGAAGAAATAGCACACCATCGCACAAAATGCCACGATGAGGAAAAGACTGCTTTTCTTTTTTGTTTTCTTTTTGGTCACTTCTATCCACCCTGTACCCTTGTAATAGACAGCACTGCATTATTGTCTTGAATTATACACCAACTTTGCACGTAATTTCAAGAGAACATTTGTTTTTTTGAGAACTTTTTTTAATTTTATTTTTCCGCTCTCCTCCACGTTCTGCACTTTCAGACTGAATCGGCGCAGGGGTACGGATAATTTCTGCGCCGTCCTGCCGCAAAAGAGGATCGCGCTGTGTACGCCGCGGCGAAAGGGCACGCCTGCCGCAAAGTACCAAAGGGAAAACCCCAGACACTCCGCCGCCAGCATATACAGCCGCAGATCGCCGCCGTTCAAGGTCAGGTCAAACAAAAAGGAACACACTGCCGCCAACAGCGCATAGCCGATCTCCCACGCCGCAAGTCCCTTTCCCTTGCTCAAAAGCAGACGAAACAGCGCAAACAGATCGTAGCCGATCCCCACCAAAAAACCGAATCCCAGACTTTTGCAGAACAGCAAGAGCTGCTCGTGCATGGAAAGGATATACGTCATCGGAATACCCTGCTGAAGAAGCCCTCATTCTTCGGCTGTTCCTGCGTATAGATCAGGGCGTCGATCCTGCCGTCCACCGTCAGCTCCCCTGTCTCAATGTTCAGGTTGCTGATATGCAGATCCATCCCCCGCACCGACAGCTCTCCCAGCTGTGTAAACACGGTGATGGTCCGATCATCGAAGCTGTCCACATCCGATACGCCCGTCACGGACAGGGCTTTGCGATCCTCCAGCACCACATTCTGCGGCAGTGTCTGCAACTTTCTTTCCTCCTGCATTGCCATGCGTGTCTCTCCTTTCACAATATCTTCTGCCGGCGGCTGCGCACATTTTTACAGACCGGCCGCCGGCTCACGATCACGGTATCGTCCCCGATGACCTCGATATCCTCCCAACGGATGCGGATATCCTCCTCGTGTCCCAGCAGTCCGAAGCAGCGGTTACGCCCGTAGATCACGATCGCCACCACCTTGCCCGAACAGGTGTCCACGTCCACATCGCAGATATTCCCGATACGTTTCCCGTCACAGCGGCAGATCACATCCTTGTTCCGCAGATCCGTTACACAGCAGTTCATAGTTTCACCCCCGTTCATACTATGAGAAAATATGCAAAAAAATAACAGGAGCCGCCGCATTTTGCGACAGCTCCCGTCTGTTAAAACTTAGCCCGAAGCTCCACGACCTTGCCCATGACCGTCACCGGCAGGGAAGCAACCTCGTCCATGGAATAAAACATGGGTTCAAAGGCAGGGTTCAGCGGCATCAGCACGATGCCGTTTTCTTTTTTGACCAGTTTTTTTACCGTGGCATCCCTGTCCGAAACAAGCGCGACCACGATATCCCCACTCTGCGCGTCACTCTGCCGACGCACGATGACCACATCGCCGGGACAAAAGCGGGGCTGCATACTCTCCCCCGCCACACGCAGGGCGAAAAAGCTGCCTCTGCGCGCCATGTCCGGCGTGATCTCCTCGTAGCCGAGGATATCCTCCACCGCCTCCGTCGGCAGACCGGCACGGATCACACCGAGGATCGGCACCCGGCAGGTACTCTCGGCGCCGAACAGCGCATCCAAAGAAACGTCCAGCGCCTGCGCCAGCTTGGCAAGGCTCCTGTGATCCGGGGCAGTTCGCCCATTCTCCCACTGGCTGATCGCCGTTTGGTGGACGCCCACACGGCGTGCCAGCTCCGACTGGGATATACCCCGCTCGCACCGAATTTCCCGTATACGATTCATAGTGTCCCTCCGTTCTATTTGTATTATGAGCGATTCTCTTAGAAAAGTCAAGACTTAATTGTAAATTTCCTGTAAACTCCCTTGACAAACGAACATTTGTTCGCTAATATAAGAGTGTAACTATTACGCAAGAAAGAAGGGATCGAACAATGTATTTGCAGCAGGATATTTCCCCCAGCACCGACGAAGCCGCCATGGCTTCCCTAGCCTACAGCCAATGGGAACGGGCACAGGCAGAATCCATGGCGGAGTATGTGCACCGGCGCAGAACCGTGGATTTGAGCCTGTTGGCGGACGAAGTGATTCGGGACAAGCTGACAGACAAGGAGCGGGAAGCTGTCACCCTGCACTACTTCGACAGGCTGTCCCTCTCGCAGATCGCCGAGCGTCTCTCGGTCAACAGGGCAACGGTCAGCCGAACACTGGAACGGGCGGAGGAAAAGATACGGCAGTACCTACAGTATGTGGTGCAGTACCAGTACAATTTGAAAAACGTTACGTTCCTGCCTCTGGCGGTTCGGGAAGCCATGGTCACTGCCGCCGCCAGACACCGCACTGTCGGCAGCTTCGCAGAGCGCCTCGTTCGTGCACGGGAATGCGAGAACATATGCCCGGAACAGCTCGCCCACTGCACGCAGATCCCGCCCGCCAGACTTGCCCGTCTGGAGAGCGGCGAGGCACTGCCGGATGCGGACGAGCTGCTGCGGATCGCCTGTTTTTTCGGCACGACCACAGACGCTTTGCTGAAAGGAGAATCCCATGGAACTGTTTGAACTCGGTCAGCAGTATGCGCACAGCGCAGAGCTGGTCACGGAGCTTATCCACAAATACACATCGCAAATGCGCACCGCCAGAGCCACGGGGGACTGCAACGCGGAATACAAGCTCAAGCAAAAGTTGTGCGACCTGTACCAGCAAAGAGAGCATCTACGGGACATTTCCCGGCACCTGATCCACTACTATGACATACACTGAAACGGGAGGTTTTATTATGGCAGAATACAGAGGTATTGATGTTTCGGAATATCAGTCCGCCATCGACTGGACAAAGGTCAAGGCGGCAGGCAAGGACTTTGCGATCCTGCGCTGCGGCTACGGCAGGAACGCAGACCAAAAGGACACTCGCTTCGAGGAAAACTACACGAACGCCAAAAAGGCCGGTGTAGACGTGGGCGCTTATCTGTTCAGCTACGCCGTCACGCCGGAGCAGGCGCGGCAGGAAGCGGAAAACTGTTTGGGCTTTATCAAAGGAAAGCAGTTTGAATACCCCATTGTGTACGATGTGGAAACGCCTGCACAGAAAAAGCTGGGCAAGGAAAAACTGTCCGCCGTGGTGCAGGCTTTCTGTGAAGTGTTGGAGAAGAACGGATACTACGTGAGCGTCTACGCCAATCTCGATTTTCTGAATCATTGTCTGAACGACTCTATCCCCGAACGGTACGATATCTGGCTGGCGCAGTGGGCTTCCAAACCCACCTACAAGGGAAACTTCGGAATGTGGCAATACTCCGCCAACGGCACGGTGGACGGCATCCGGGGCGCTGTGGATCTGGATATCGCCTACAAGGATTATCCCGCCATCATGAAAAAAAACGGGCTCAACGGCTTCCAAGCGAGCAGTGACGTGCCCACGGTAAACACACCGTCCCTGTATACGGGTAAAGCGCTCTATCTCAACCAAACGAAGCTGTACACTTCCTCCACCACGCCCTATGCCTCCGGGCGCATCAGCGGTACATACTATCTCTACAGCGTTCCCGCCGCCAACGGTCGCTACCGCATCACGAACCGATCCTCCAAGGTGGGCAAAAAGCCCACGTGGCTGTTTGTCACCGGCTGGATCGACGGGTCGGAGATCGAGTAGATTGGAAATGTTTGATTATGGGAAGCTGACTGCGGGATTTAATATGACCTGGAACGCAAACGCCTTAAACCCCTCCGGTTCGCCTGACGGCTCACCACCTCCCCTCGCAGGCAATGTCATTAACTTAAGAGAAAGAGAAAAAAGGTCAGTTCA
>JBJEQK010000152.1:0-30694 GCA_051881715.1 Acutalibacteraceae bacterium | reverse complement strand
GTTCCAGCTGGGGAACCTCAAGCTTCTCGGCTGCAAGGGAACCACCGGCACCGGCGCGAGCTTTGTGGAGCTGTTCTCGGGCGACATGAACAAGGTTGTGGAACTGGAGCGCCGCATTGCGCAAAAGATGGGATTTTCGGCGTGTGTAGCGGTCTCCGGGCAGACCTATTCCCGCAAGACGGACTACAATGTTCTGTCCGTGCTGTGCGGCATTGCCCAGAGTGCGACGAAGTTTTCCAACGACATTCGTCTGCTTTCCCACCTGAAAGAGTTTGATGAACCCTTTGAATCCGGTCAGATCGGCTCCTCCGCCATGGCGTATAAGCGCAATCCCATGCGCAGTGAGCGCATAGCCTCTCTGTCCCGGTATATCATGGTGGATGTGCTCAATCCTGCGATCACAGCCTCTGCGCAGTGGTTTGAGCGCACACTGGACGATTCCGCCAACAAGCGCATCTCCGTGCCTGAAGCGTTCTTGGCCACGGATGCGGTGCTTTCTCTGTATATCAACGTGATCTCCGGCGGTACGGTATATCCCAACGTGATCAAACGTCACCTCAACGAGGAACTTCCCTTTATGGCGACGGAAAACATCATGATGTACTGCGTCAAAAAGGGCGGCGATCGTCAGGCACTGCACGAGGCAATCCGCCAGCACTCCGTCGATACCGCCAAGCAGATCAAGCTCAACGGCGGCGACAACGACCTTTTGGCGCGCATCGTGGCAGATCCGCGGTTCGGAATCACGCAAGAAGAGGTGGAGACAATTCTGAACGAGGGCGGGTTTACCGGCATGGCAAAGGAGCAGACGGAATACTTCTTGGAAAACCATGTTAAACCGCTGTTGGAAAAATATAAAGATGTCGAACGTGTTTCGGTCGATATTCAAATTTAAGTGAGGGTGTAAATTATGCTTACAGCAATTACCGGCATCAACTGGGGCGATGAGGGCAAGGGCCGCATGGTGGACTTGCTTTCCAGAGAGTACGATATTATCGTCCGCTATCAGGGCGGCAACAACGCAGGACATACGGTCGTCAACGAGCGCGGCAAGTTTATTTTGAACCTGCTGCCCTCCGGCATTTTGCGCGACGGTACCGTCAATGTCATGGGCAACGGCATGGTGATCGACATCGAGCATCTGATCGGCGAGATGGGACGCCTGACCGAAAAGGGGATCACGATTACCCCCGAAAACCTGAAGATCAGCGACCGTGCAACCATCTGTATGCCCTACAACAAACTGCTCGACATTCTGGAAGAAGAACGTCTTGCCGACAAAAAATTCGGCTCCACCAGACGGGGCATTGCGCCGGTGTATTCCGACAAATACATGAAAAAATCCTTCCGCATGAGCGACCTGTTTGAGGATGAGGACGTGCTTCGGGAAAAGATGCACGATATCGTGGAGTGGAAGAATCTGCTGGTGGAAAAGGGCTACGGTCACGAGCCCATCAGTGCGGACGAGATGCTTTCGTGGCTGCATACCTACGGCGACCCGCTGAAGAAGTTTGTCTGCGACACCACAGAGTACCTCACCGAAGCCCATGAAAATGGCAAGAAGATCCTTTTCGAGGCACAGCTGGGTGCACTGCGTGACATCGACTTCGGCATCTATCCTTACACATCTTCTTCCTCCAATATCGCCGGCTTTGCTCCTGTTGGCGCAGGCGTTCCCGGCATCAAGCTGGACAATGTGATCGGTATCATGAAAGCCTATTCCAGCTGTGTGGGCGAGGGTCCGTTCACCTGCGAGCTGTTCGGAGAAGAAGGGGATAAGCTTCGCGAGGCAGGCGGCGAGTACGGTGCAGCGACCGGCAGACCGAGACGCGTCGGCGGCTTTGACGTTCCCGCATCCCGTTACGGTGTGCGCATTCAGGGTGCGGACACGCTGGCGCTGACCAAGATGGATGTTCTGTCTGTTTACGAGCAGATCCCGGTTTGCGTCAAGTATTTGGTCAACGGACAGGAGACAGAAAGCTTCCCCTCCGGCGAAAAGCTGAAGAGAGCACAGCCCGTTTACACCTATGTTCCCGGCTGGCACACGGACATTTCCGGCTGCCGCAGCTTTGAAGAACTGCCGAAAGAGGCGCAGGACTATATCCTCTACATCGAAAAGGCAGTCGGCTGCAAGATCCAGTATGTTTCCGTCGGTCCCGAACGTGACCAGTATTTCGAGATGAAATAAGATGAAAAGATTTTTAATATTAGAGGATGGCACCGTGTTCAGTGGGGAAGCCTTCGGTGCGGACGGCGAAGTGATTGCGGAGATCGTTTTCAACACGTCCATGACCGGCTGTATTGAGATGCTGACCGACCAGAGCTATTACGGACAGGGGATCGTGCAGACATTCCCGCTGGCCGGCAATTACGGCATCATTTCCGAGGATGCAGAGGGCGAACGCACCGGTGCGAGTGCCTTTATCGTGCGCGAATACTGCGAAACGCCGTCCAACTTCCGCTGTGAAGAAACCATCGACCACTACCTCAAACGCAACAATATTGTCGGCATATACGGCATTGACACCCGTGCGCTCACGCAGATTTTGCGTTCGAGAGGCACGATGAACGGTATGCTGGCCGATCATCCCGCCAATGCTGACCTCGACAAGATCCGCAAGTACAAGATCGAGCGTGCGGTGGAGGCGGTCAGTACAAAAACAGTGCGCAGCTTTCCGGCGGAAAACGGTCAGTATAAAGTGGTTATGCTGGATTTCGGCGTCAAGAGCAACATCATCCGTGCACTTCATGCACGAAACTGTGATGTAACCGTGGTGCCGTGGAATACGGGCAAAGCGGAGATTCTGGCGATGCGCCCGGACGGGATATTCCTGACGAATGGTCCCGGTGACCCGCAGGACAATCCTCAGGTCATTGAAACGCTGCGCGCCTTGATCCCCGAGCAGATCCCGACCATGGGCATCTGTCTCGGACATCAGCTGTTGGCGCTGGCAAACGGCTTTTCTACCGAGAAGCTGAAATTCGGTCACCGCGGCGCCAATCATCCCGTTCTGTCTGCCAAAACGGGAAAGACCTACATTTCCTCTCAGAACCACGGGTACGCCGTGGTGGGGACAAGTGTAGACCCAAACGTGGCGGAAGAACTGTTCGTGCACCTCAACGACGGCACCAATGAAGGACTGCTGTACAAGAATGCACCGGCGTTTTCCGTCCAGTTTCACCCGGAGGCGTGCGGCGGTCCGCAGGACACCAACGAGCTTTTCGATATGTTTATCGGTTTAATGGATAGAGGTTAACCTTATGCAAAAATTGCCTTTTCATGCAGACGGACATTTTCGCATTTGCCAGCTGACAGATCTGCATCTGATCACAACGGAGCGTCCGAAGGAGTTTGCGCAAACGCTTTCTTTGGTTCGCCAGACAGTTCGAGATACGAAGCCGGACTTGCTGGCGATCACCGGGGATCTGACATGGGGCGAGACCATGGACGACGTGGACGCCATGCAGGCGCTGTGCGATGTGCTGGAGTCGTGCGCCGTTCCGTGGGCGCCTGTTCTCGGTAACCACGACGGTGACAAGATCGGACGGGACACCTTTGCACATATGCTTCTGAACCGTCCCTATTCCCTGTTTGAACTGGGGGACAGTGCGGCAGAGGGACACGGCAACTATGTTGTGTCGGTGGGCGATTCCTGGACGCTGTTTTTTATGGATTCGCACACCGGGGAATTTCTTCCCGGACAGCTGGACTGGTACAGAAAAACTTCCGCCGCCTTGCCTGCGGCGCACAGTGAGTTGGCATTTTTCCATGTGCCGATCCCGGAGTATTTGGAAGTTTGGGATTATGAACCCTGCAAGGGTTACAATATGGAAGCCGTGTGCGCCACACGATACAACGACGGTTTGTTTTCGGCAATGGCACGAACGGGCAAAATGCGCGGGATGTTTGTCGGACACGACCACATCAACGATTTTGAGGGCACACTGCACGGCATCCGCCTTTGCTACGGCAGAGGAAGCGGTTATCAGTGCTATGGGCTGGAGGGATTCCCGCGCGGCGCGAGAATCATAGACCTTCTGGACGGGGAGTCGGACTTCCAAACGCAGATCTATCTGGAAACAGGGGAGATGTACACACAGAAACGCCCGAGTGTCCCGGTTCTGCGCAGAAAGAGAGGCTGACATGGTCGAGGTCGTGGCGGCATTGATTTGGCAGGGGGATCGTTTCCTGATTTGCCAAAGACCGGCGCATAAAGCCAGAGGGTTTTTGTGGGAGTTTGTTGGCGGCAAAGTGGAACCCGGGGAATCCAAGCAGCAGGCTCTGATACGGGAATGCAGGGAAGAGCTGGACATCGAGGTGAACCCTGAGCGCATCTATATGGAGGTGGTACACACCTACCCGGATATTTGCGTGCACCTGACCTTGTTTGAGGCTACCGTTGTGTCCGGCACACCAAAACTGCTGGAGCACCGGGCGATCACTTATATTCTACCGTCGGAGATTGCGGCGTATGATTTTTGTCCGGCGGATGAAGAGATCCTGCAAAGGATCCTTGCGGATCACGGATGATCTGCATATATATCGAATGCTGTGCGGATCGGATTTGCCGAAACGCATGAAAGAAAGGAATGGTCAAAATGGGAAATTATTATCAACCGGAAATTGAAACCATGCCCCGCGAACAGCTCAAGGCGCTGCAAAGTGAGCGCCTTGTGAAGCAAATCCATCACGTTTACGAAAACGTGCCGTATTACCGTGCCAAGATGGAACAAGCCGGTGTAACGCCGGAGGACATCCATGGCATCGAGGATCTGCACAAGCTTCCTTTTTTGAGCAAGAGCGATCTTCGCGACGCCTATCCCTACGGTTTGCTTGCCAAACCTCTGAAGGATTGCGTTCGCATCCAGTCCACCTCCGGCACCACCGGCAGACGTGTCGTGGCGTTTTATACGCAGCATGACATTGACCTTTGGGAGGACTGCTGCGCCCGTGCGATCGTTGCGGCAGGCGGCTCCAATGAAGATGTTGTACAGGTTTGCTACGGCTACGGTTTGTTTACCGGCGGTCCCGGTCTGAATGGCGGCTCTCATAAGGTCGGCTCTCTGACACTGCCCATGTCCTCCGGCAATACGGAGCGTCAGCTGCAGTTTATGGAGGACCTGGAATCCACCATCCTTTGCTGTACACCTTCCTATGCACTGTATCTTGCCGAATCTGCCATCGAATCCGGCGTGATTGACCGTCTGAAACTGCGTGCAGGTATCTTCGGTGCAGAGGCGTGGACGGAGGAGATGCGCCACGATATCGAGGACAAACTCGGCATCAAGGCATATGATATTTACGGTCTGACTGAGCTCAGTGGTCCCGGCGTCTCCTTTGAGTGCGAGGAGCAGAAGGGTATGCACGTCAACGAGGATCACTTCATTGTGGAGATTATCGACCCTGAGACGGGCGAAGTCCTGCCCGAGGGCTCCAAGGGTGAGCTTGTTTTCACCTCCATTACCAAGGAAGCTTTCCCCATGATCCGCTACCGCACGAGGGACATTTGCGTACTGAACCCGACACCCTGTTCCTGTGGCCGTACACACATCCGTATGTCCAAGCCCATGGGTCGTTCCGATGATATGTTGATCATCCGTGGTGTCAATGTTTTCCCGTCCCAGATCGAGACGGTTCTTTTGAATCAGGGTATGCCCGCCAACTACCAGATCATTATCGACCGTGTCAACAACACGGATACGTTTGATATCGAAGTCGAAATGACGGATGCACTGTTTGCGGATTCCGTGACCGCCATCGCCAACAAGGAGAAGGAGATCATTGCGGCACTGCGTGCCATGCTGGGCATCAGCGCCAAGGTTCATCTTGTTGCCCCGAAATCCATTACGCGCAGTGAAGGCAAAGCTGTTCGTGTTATTGACAAGCGTAAGCTTTATTGATCGAAAGGAGCACAACTATGGTCGTAAGTCAGCTTTCTATTTTTCTTGAAAACAAACCGGGTCAGCTTTCTGAACTGGTCAATGTTCTGGCTGTTTATAAAATTGACCTGCTTGCACTCTCTATTGCCGAGGCACAGGACTACGGCGTTCTGCGCATCATCGTGGATCAGCCGGAGCAGACGGCAAAACTGCTGCGTGACAAGGGCTGGGTATGCAGTTTGACGGATGTCTTGGCTGTGACCGTGCCGGATGCACCGGGCAGTCTGACGAAGATTTTGTCCGTACTGGCGGACAATAACCTGAGCCTTGCCTATTCCTATGCATTCCTGTCCAGAAGTCAGGGCAAAGCGTGTATCATCCTTCGCGTGGAAGATAACGCCCTCGCCGCAAAGACGCTGGCGGCTGCCGGTATCGAGGCGTAAAACAAATACAAAAGGGAGCTGTTTTGTGTGACAGCTCCCTTTTGTATTTTAGAAATTAAGCGTTAGAATTTTAATGATACATCCGATGATACTTCCGCCAAATTTACCGAACATCATGACATAGTAGTTGTAGTCGATGCCTTCGGTCAAAACGACGGGTTCTGTTTGTTCCCCGAGTCCGTGTGCTTTGAGCAGTTCGAGCATAGCTTTTGCAATGCGGACATTGCCTTGGGCGTTGGGATGCACGCAATCTTTTGCAATGAGTTCGTGATGTCCTGTGATGATAGAATCTATATCGAGGACAAGGATGTCCTCATGCGCTTTTTGGAGCAACTCTATCTTTTCGTTGACGCGACCGGACGCTTTGATAAAGGGAATGTACCCGAGACCGCTCCATGCGCAGTAAACGTTGTTTAGAATGATTGTCGCATCGGGATTGAGTTCACGGATTCTGTCGTAGATTTTCAGATAATCCGCATAGACTTCGTCGGCAATCGTATCGAGCTGCCTGTTGTTGACGCCCAGCAGTGCGCCGATGGCAATGGATACAACATCGGGGTTGGCAAGATAATTGTTGGAACCCGTAGAGATGTGGATGATATATGCCCAACGAACACTCTCGACAATGGTTTCGACACTCGTGATCTCATAAAGCAGGTCTGCGGTATCGTGCGCCATCCGTGCAAAGTTGCGGTAATTATATCCGTTTGTATCGGCAACGATGCGTGCGTATGCCGCTTGTGAAGCGTTGCGCACGCCATAACCCTCAGCGATAGAATCGCCCAGTACAAGCAGGTTTACGGTGCCTTCCTGTTCGGTGGACTTGTCGTAGTATTCTGCAAAGCTGTACAGCGGAAAACAGAATGCAATCAGCATTACCGACAGAAAGAGCACAAGAAGCTTTTGGATCGTTTTCATTTGGTACCATCCTTTACTTTACGACGGTCTTTTGCTGGGTCGGACCGTAGTTTGCGGCACCTGTGTACACCACATCCTCTGGAGTGGGATAGTACTTCGGGATGCGGTCGTCTCGCTGATACAGCCGCACGTGCTCACCCCGGGGCGTGATGTCTACCACATCGGGACCTCTCCAAAATACAGTATACTCCGTGCCTCTGACGGTTTCTTTTCGTGTCTGTGTATCTATCGGGAAGGAGCAAACAAGTGCATCGCCCTCGTGCAGGGGAACGGTTACAATGCCTTTTTCGCCTGTGCAGTCCACTGCTTTTCCGTTGACGAAAAGTGTCATACTTTTCATGTAGGGGTATACTCTGAATCCCGCTTTGCAATCCGTTTTTGCAACCAGGGTGATTTTTCCCTCGTTGGGAATATCGGATTTCATACGAAGCGTATCCGTTTCTTTGTCGCAGGGGATGTTGCAAATCCATGCGCCGTTTTCTTCGGTAATTGCGTTATCCCACGCAAGCTTCAGCGCAACGGGAGCTGTGCCGACACAACAGCCTGCAATCGAACGGAATCTGGAAAGGGATATGGACGCAGGCTCGCTTCCGCCTGTAAATCCGCCGATCATTCGTTTGTCAATGTCGTGATAGGTGATACCGTTTTCGTCCGGCTTTGTGTTGTCGCACTCGACGTACCCTGCGTATTTCACTTGATTCTCTACAAACTGATTGCGGATGAATAGATTGATGTCCAGCCAATACGCATCATATCCGCAGGAAATAAGCTCTTTCGCACAGACGATCATATCCCGAATACAGCAAGTCTCGCAGTGTTCTTCCTCGACGGGATGCCACTGGGCATATTCGGGAACCCATCCGAAGGACGAGGAAATACTGCGTACATAGTCATAGATGCCTTTGCCCTTGAGAATGTATTCCTCGTTCCCGATTAGTCTGCCGAGTTTCACAAGACCGCAGGCAAACCACATAGCGGAATGGACATGACCGAAAAACTCCATTTTGTAGTTGAAGTATCTTGACGGACCGAGAACATAGTTTGCGATTCCGATGGCAAGGTCAAGCGCATTCTCATCCTTTTTCAGCTCATATCTGCGAACGAGCGCTTGCAGCATGACGGCATTACGGATCGCTTGTTCCCCTCTGCCGGTATGTCTTGTCAGATCAAAACCGCCCTCTTTGAGGTAAACGTCATTCGGAAACTGATAGATCGCTTCATCTTCCAAAGAGTCGCCTGACCAAAATGTGCAGACTTTTCGCTCAATCACAAGTGAACGCATTCCCTTGATGAGTTCAGAGATTCTCTTTTCATTCTCTTCATCCTCGGGATAATCCTCCGAAATCATGTTGAGACCCGGCAAAATATACCCCATTTCATGAAAAGAGGCGTGTACCGTATGCGTCCACACGTAGGGTTCGCAAAACCGAAGTCCGTGCTCTCCCCAGGATTTCATCAAATGTCTGCGAAGCGACTGCTTCACATCGTCTCCCCGGGTCGTGTCCAGCATCCGCATGGCGTTGACAAGCCCCTCGTACCAAGAGCCGACCAGCTCCGCATCATCTACTCTGCAATGCGCCGCTTCTGCGGGCTTCTTGTTGGGAAGCAGAAGCCAGTAAGGAAGATTGTCGTAAGCCGGGTCAACCATATTCGTGATATAGTGGTGAACCAGTTCCGCACTTTTCATCGGGTCAAATTTTTCATACATACGATCACCGCACATTCAAGGCAACACTGTGGTGTATTGCTTTAAGATTATAAAAATATTAACACAGCATGGAATAAATTTCAACAACAATTTCTTCTCGCAGAGAAAACGTGCTGCCACAAATTTCGGACAGCACGTTGGATTTATTCGCTTTTGATTTCGTTCTGGAAAGCCACAAGCCGGTTGCCGCCGTACATAGCGCGCAGCTTCGGCTTTTCAATTTTGCCGGTGGGATTGTGGGGCACGGGAGCGAAGATGATTTTTTTCGGACGCTTGAAACGGGGGAGTCCCTGACAGAATTCGTTCATTTCTTCCTCCGTGCAGGTGAACCCTTCCTTTAATTCAATAATGGCGGCAGGGATTTCACCCAGGCGAGGATGGAACTGACCGATCACGCCGACGGATTTGACAGCAGGATGCTTCATGATGAAGGACTCGATCTGGACGGGATAAATGTTTTCACCACCCATGATGATAACATCCTTTTTGCGGTCAACCAGATAGATGAAACCGTCGGGATCCATCATGGCCACATCGCCGGTATACAGCCAGCCGTCTTTCAAAGCGGCCTTTGTGGCTTCCTCGTCGTGGTAGTAGCAGGTCATCACGCCGGGACCCTTGACGCAAAGCTCGCCCACATCGCCCTGCTTGACTTTTTCCCCGTTTTCGTCCACGATCTTGACCTCCCAGCCGTAGCCGGGAACGCCGATCGCACCGACCTTGTGGGTGTTTTCCACGCCGAGATGCACACAGCCGGGACCGATGGATTCGCTCAAGCCGTAGTTGGTGTCGTACTGGTGGTTGGGGAAAATCTTCAGCCAGCGGGCAACAAGGCTGGGCGGAACAGGCTGTGCGCCGATATGGAGCATTCGCCAGTGGGAGAAATCGTACTGACTTTTGTCAAAGTTTTCATCCTCCAAAAGGCAGAGCACGTCCTGCGTCCATGGAACCGTCAGCCAGACGATTGTGCATTTTTCTTCCGATGCGGCACGAAGGATCCATTCGGCCTTGGAGCCGCGCAGAAGAACAGCCTTGCCGCCGACCAAAAAGCTACCGAACCAGTGCATTTTGGCGCCGGTATGGTACAGGGGAGGGATGCACAGGAAAATGTCATCCTTGGTCTGTCCGTGATGCTTTTGCTCGGTTTGGCAAGCGCACATCAAGCTCTGGTGCTTGTGCAGGATGGCTTTCGGGAAACCCGTGGTGCCGGAGGAAAAGTAAATGGCCGCAAAGTCATCATCGGTCAGCGGGATCATGGGATCTGTCGTGTCAAAATCCAGAATTGAGCTCGTAAAATCCTTGGCAAACGCCGGCTTGTTGGAGCCGGTGTAGAGGTACTCACGGATACCGGGGAGATTGTCCCGAATGGATTCCACACGCTCAATACAGCTTTCCCCAAAGAGCAGAACGCTGGCTTCGGATTTTTCAAGGCTGTACTGGATCTCGTCAGCTGGGATACGGTAGTTGAGAGGAACCGCCCATGCGCCGGTTTTTAGGATGCCGAAATAGGCGGGCAGCCACTCCAGGCAGTTCATCAGCAAAATGGCGACCTTGTCATCTTTTCCGATGCCGATGGAAAGCAAATAGTTGGCGAAACGGTTTGCGGTGTCATCAAACTGTTTCCAGGTCATCACACTGCGGTAGCCAAACTTTTGCGCAGGTTCGACTAATTCCAGCTCGCTCCACGCTTTCTTGTCCTCGGCCTCGTAGTTCAGCTCGATCAGCGCGTCATCGTTGCCGTACAACTCCACATTTTTTCTCAGAATATCGACAATAGGCATTGCGTATCCCTCACTTTATCAATTTAAAGCGATTATGCTTTAAAGCATTATACCACATTATTTTGGAAAAGAAAAGATATTTTTGAAACTTTTAAGAAAAAAACCGTATTCCGTGACAGAATACTGACAGCTTGTCGAAAATGTATTTTCGGCAAGCTGTCAGACCGGCGAGAAAGGATGCCCGATGCCGTTTTCTTCGGGCGATAGGCGTACAAAGAAGAGACAAAAAAACGGCAAGCATACAATCATCGGCACGGCTCGATGCCGTGCCGATGATTGTATTTTGTATGGTCTGTCGATGCTTCCGACTTTTCTTAAAGTGTCTTGTATGCGTTCGGGCGCCTTTATCGATAGTCTGACCGTATTCCGTCACGGAATACGGCATACATCATTTGTTCTTTTTACTGAAGATCATCATAGCCAGAATGAGCACAAGGAATGCGCCTACCCCAAAGAGGATACCCACCAAGAAATTGAACTGTAAAATCAGGAACACAGTCAACCCGAAGATGACCATGGCGGCGGCGATACTGACGATCAAAGATGTTTGGCTGAATTTCATGGATTCACCTCTCGTTGGGTGGTATACGCAAATCCCACTCTCTGTTGCAGACGGGACATCGCATATCCTTAGTCAGGCGTTGTCCGCATTTGCAGACACAGCCGATTTGTTTTGCGGGGACGCCCGCCATCAAAGCATGGGGCGGCACATCTTTTGTGACCACAGCGCCTGCAGCGATCATGGCATATTCACCGATCACCGTGCCGCAGACAATGGTGGCGTTAGCACCGATGGATGCGCCTTTGCAAACCAAAGTTTTGGCATATTCGCTCGGTCGTGCACTGCTTCGCGGAAACCGATCGTTGGTAAACACCACGGAAGGACCGCAGAACACATCGTCCTGCAAGGTCACCCCCTCATAGACAGAAACATTGTTTTGAATCTTTACGCCGTTTCCGATTTGTACACCGGTAGCAACATTGACGTTTTGCCCGAGTGTGCATCGGCTTCCGATCACGGAATTTTTCTGAACGTGGCAGAAGTGCCAGATCTTGGTGTCCTCACCGATTCGGACATTCTCGTCAATATAGCTGCTTTCATGAATGAATGGTTTCATCAAATCGACCCTCAAAATCCAAGGTGGAGCAGTTTTCTAAAGGCAAGCGAACAGGTCTTCCTTCGGCGGCGGATTTATAAATGGCCAGAACCGTTTCCAAAGCACGCCGACCTGCGGCAGAATCCACATAGGGCGGGCGATCATCACGGATTGCTTCGAGCATATCGGTATAGATGGACTTGTGACCGAAGCCGTAGACGTTTGGGGGATTTTCACCGCATTCTTTTTGCACACAGGATTCTGTATCTGTGCCGTCTGCAAAACGCCATTCGTCGATTTTGTTGACGCATTTGCCGCCTGCTTTGGCAAGACCCTTTTGACCGAATAACGTCAGCGTTTCTTCATAATCCCCACCAAAGGCGGTGATTGTGCCATCGATCATGCCGTAGCTGCCATTTTTAAATTTGAGCATGGCGAGACCGATATCTTCCGCTTCAATATAGGGGTGCAGTAGATTGTCCGTGAAGCCGACGACTTCAGTGATCTCATCCCCGAGCATCCAGCGCAAAAGGTCAATGGCGTGAATGCACTGGTTCATCAGTGTGCCGCCATCCTGTGCCCATGTGCCGCGCCAGTCAGCGCTTTTGTAATACGCCTCATCACGGTTCCAGCGAATGGAGGTTGTGCCGTACAGAAGCTTGCCGAACCTGCCTGCGAGCAGGGCGTTGCGCATCTGCTGAATGGCGGCGTTGAAACGGTTTTGGTGATTAGTACAAACCTTGACATGCATCTCTTTTTCGGCGGCAAGGATGCGGTCTGCATCGGCAAGGGAGAGCGCAATGGGCTTCTCGATGATCACATGGCATCCGGCGTGGATGCAGTCGATGGCAATTGCAGCGTGCGCACCGGAGGAGGTGGCGATGGCGACCAGCTCCGGCTTTTCCGCGGCAAGCATTTCTTTATAGTCGGTGTACAGGTGTACATCCTCCGACAGGGAAAAGGCGTTCTTTTTCTCCAGCAGTTTCGCCCGATCCAAGTCGCACAGTGCGACGATTTGCAGGTTGTTCTCTATGGCGGCGGAGATGTGATGCGGGGAAACTCTTCCGCAGCCAATGACAGCGTAGCGCATAAGGGTAGACACTCCGATCTATGGAAAACGGTCTGTTGCACGAGGAACAGACCGTTTTGTATTTATCTGTTTTGTTCGATCGTATATTCTTTCTCCATGCCGATCTGACGAAGGAGCTTTACGTCCTCTTGGTCGTAGTAGCCATCGTTGTTGACATCGGAAGCACGAAGTGCGGCAGGAGACATTTCAAAACGGACATTGGGATTCAGGAATGCTTCCAAAAGCACGGAATCCGTTGCGTCAGCTCTTGTGTCGCCGTCGGTGTCTCCGTAAATGACATAGCTGTAAGAGTCGATCACTTCGCCGTTATAGATCAGATTGATCTTGGTGCCGGTACCGTAGCCGTTTTCGGTGGGAACTAACTCGACAGTGCCGTAGGAGTTGGAGGAAACAGCGAGATCGGTGATGTCCTCACCGAGGGACAGCCCGGTCAAAAAGCCGTTGTCCGCGTCCACTTGAATACCCTGCTGCGTATCAAATACCAGCTCAGGAATGCACTGGAGTGCAATGTCCAGCGTGTAGGAGCTGCTTTCAACAAAATCGGCGTCCGAAATCACGAAGGAACCGGTCTCGGTTGCTACGCCGTTTGCGGTGATGGTGTAGGTGTAGGTTTCGGGAGAAGTGATCAGGGCAATATTTTTCTGAGCCATGGAAACCAAAACGTTCTTGGAGTTCTTGATGCTGATGGAATAGTCCGAAGTGGACACACCGTTCAGCGTGACGTTGAACGTCACAGGCACATTGGCGGCGTAGTTGGACTCAGTCAGATAGAACGGCTGGACATAGGTCAAACCGTCAGGGCCGGAGAAGTATACGCGGACATAACCCTTGGTGATATCGCTTTCGTACTTGTTCAGGTCAAAGGTGATGACGGAACCTGTTGTGTCGCAGGTAACGGTATCAATGATCTTGCCGCCGTTGCCGATGGAATCGCCGGTGATCAGGACAGCTTTGTCGGCGTTGACAACCTCAAAGGTGATCTGGCTGTGGACGTCATCGGTGGTGATGCGGTTGACCATGGGATAGTTGTGCACTTGGAAGTCTGCGTGGGAAATGGTGTGATCCAAATCTTCGTTGGCGTTGATCGTGCTGGCGAAGAAAGCGCCGGTCTCCATGGCGGTGCGCACGTTGGCGGCTGTATTGGAGGGCATCATGAAAGTCTGAATGTTTTTGGCAAGCTCGCCGTCCTTGTGGGCGTCATCCTCGCAGAAGCCCCAAAGGGTACGACCCTCGGGAGCCAGACGGTTCAGCAGCTCATCGTAAAGGTATCTGTCCCACTTGGTACGTCCGTCGCCTTTGTTGACCAGTTCCATGCCGATGCAGGAACTGTAGGTACGGAAAACGCTGTTTGCAAAGTCATCAATAAAGCTCTGGGTGTAGACGTTTGCTTTGCAATCGGCGAGGGTGGACTGATCGTTGGCGGACATGAACTCACCCACATGGTTGATGTGCGTGATGCCGCCGGCCTTGTGGCTCTTGGAAACAGCGGTGACACAGCCGGAAACGCCGGAGGCACTGATCTCCATATCGCCGTCGCCGGCATCGGCGAAGTAGTTGTTGATGTGACATTTGGCAGTAGAGGAACCGTTCAGCTCAATGCCGTAAGGGATGTCGATCATGCCGCGTCCGTCTCTGCCGACACCGGTGGTGATCTCCGCGTTGCGGGAGGAGGAGAGCCCTTTTGCAGAACCGTAAGTGAATGCCTGATAGGCAAAGATCGTGTGACGGCTTTTGCTGGCGTCCCAGCCATAATTGACTGTGCCATGGTCGGTGATGGACAGACAGTCGTAGCCGAGACTGTAGTAGTTTTCGATCTGCTGTGCGAACTTGATGTTGCCGTCGCTGATGTCTGTATGGACATGGGTTGCCGCTTTATAGTGCCCCCATGTGTCCCAATCAACGTCTTTGTAGGGGCTGGAGATCAAAAAGCGCTTGGTTCCGGCAATGTCCTCCACAGTCGAAGCGTTCGCAGTGAGCTGTGCATCCCTTGCGCATGAGATGCCAAAACCAGCTGCGCCGACGCACAGAGCCGCAGCAGCAGCGCAAAGAAACTTTTGTATGTTTTTGTGCATATCTCATCTCTCCTTTAGGTGAACAAACTACACCTAATTAACAGTATTTGTATTATAACACAGCAAAAATGCAATGTAAATAACTTTTTGGAAAAATGAAAAATAGTTATTTTGACGAATCGCACCCACAAATGAAAATTGGATAGAATTGCAAATTGAGAGTTGACAAATGCGCCAAAAGCGCATATAATAGTAAAGTATTCTATGTGCCGATGTGGCGGAATTGGCAGACGCAAGGGACTTAAAATCCCTCGCTGGCAACAGCGTGTCGGTTCGAGCCCGACCATCGGCACCACATCACCCATGCAGGCGTAGTTTAATGGCAGAATTTCAGCTTCCCAAGCTGACTACGCGGGTTCGATTCCCGTCGCCTGCTCCAAAGAAAAGCCGGACTTCGTTTTCAAAGCGAAGCCCGGTTCTTTTATTTCTTGAAGCCATAGAAGTGGATAACGTTCATGTCCTCGTCCATTTCCAGCCCGTGGGAGCCGCGTCCGCCGTCGATCTCGTGGCAGCCGTGGTCGGGACAGAAGCCGTAGAACACCTTTTTGTCCGTGTATGTTTTTTCGATCAGCTTGACAAACTGCGTATAGGTTTTTACATTCTGCGCCAGATGCATTAAGGATCTTTTGCGCTCCGGACCGATGGCGTGCATCATGCTGTCAAAGTCCGGATTGTAGATGACCAAGACATCGTATTTGTCCGCCTGAATCAGCTGTTTTGCCTTGCGGTTGACTTGAAACTTGGTCGGATAAATATAGTAGTCCATATCCCGTTTCAAAAAGATTTTGGATATGCTGTCGCCTGCCGTGGAGACGATGGCGACTTTTTTGCCTGCTTTGAGCAGATAGTCGAACATGGTGTCCACCTGCAATACGGGCTTTTCGTAGCGCTGAATGCCGTGCTTCTCCGGCATCAGACCGGTGTACATACTGGCGAAGCAGACGGGCGTGACGCTGGGCATGACGGAACGCATTTTCAGCGCGTATTGCGAGCAGCTTTTGGCAGGCGTGAAAATATCCGGGTACTTTTCATACAGCCACCATGCGACGGCATCGGGATTGTACAGAACCACTCTGTCCGCTCTTTCCGACAGCACTTCGTTGGGGACGTCTATGCCGTCCGGCACCTCAATGCCGAGGACGTGCAGGGCAGTGGCGCAGACGCTGGAAATACATCTTTGGTTTTTATTCATAGCAAATAGTCCTTTCATTTTTTTAGGCAGTGTTATTCGTTGTCTTGCGGGTATTCGACGCCGATTTGCCGGCGGATGGCATCCATCTGCCGCGCGATATACAGCGTTTGTGCCTGCGTGACAACGGGACTTTCCGTAAGTCCCTGAGAAATGCAGTCGCAAACGTGTGCGATCTGCTCCTCGAAGCCGTTTCCACGGTAGGGCGTAGGGATGCTGTACTGTTCGCCGCTGAGCAGATTTACCTCAATATTCTGCGGGGCATAGAAACGGTTCAGGTGTACATACCCCTTTGTGCCGTAAATATACCCTTCATTGGGCTTGCGCAAAAGAACGGCGCTGGACAGATCGGCAAGTGCGCCGTTTTCATACTGCATGAGTACGCAGGCGTGCGCGTCGATGCCGTGATACAGATCGGCGGATGCCTGTATGCGCCGAACCGCTTTTCCGAGGTACCACGATGCAAAGCTCAAGCCGTAAATACCCACGTCCAAAAGGGAACCGCCGCCGTTCTCAGTTTTGAGCACATGATGATCCATTTCGTCCGCGTCTAAAGTGTAGCAGAATTTTCCCTCCACGCCGCGAATTTCGCCGAGCAGACCGTCGTCGATCAGCTTCAGCATTTGGATGGTGCCGGGAACCAGCCTTGCCCACATGGCTTCCATCAGAAACACCTGATTTTTTGCGGCGCAGGCAAACATTTCTTCCGCCTCAAGGGCGGTAACGGCCATGGGCTTTTCGCACAGCACGTGCTTGCCGTGTTCCATCATCAGTACGGAACACGCCTTGTGCAGGGAATGGGGCACGGCGATATACGCCGCATCGATACAGTCGGACGCCGCCATGGCTTCATAGCCGGCGAATCGGACGGGAATATGAAATTCTTCAGCGAATCTGTCGGCGTTCTCCTGCGTTCTGGAGGCAACGGCGACAAGCTCCGCCTGCGGTACGTTGGCGATCGCCTGGGCAAAACGGTGGGCAATATTGCCCGTGCCCACAATGCCGAAACGTATTTTTTTCATGACT
Source organism: Acutalibacteraceae bacterium (assembly GCA_051881715.1). Lineage (GTDB taxonomy): Bacteria > Bacillota > Clostridia > Oscillospirales > Acutalibacteraceae > UBA1425. The sequence continues at coordinate 13,490 of JBJEQK010000152.1, read as the reverse complement.
TCACCTCATTTTTGTTCGGAAGGTTCAGGATTATAATAGCGAGCAGTACGCAAAGAATACCCAGAATTTTCAGCGCACTGCAATCCTCGTGAAAAATGGCGATGCCGACGACTGCGCCGACCACCGGTTCCACCGCAACGATAATGGCGGCTCTGCCGGATTCCATGTGGGCAAGTCCCCATGTGTACAGAAAATAGGGAATTGCCGTGCAGACGATACCGATCCCCAGCCCCCATAACAGCACCGACGGCGTTTTTGAGACGGTACGGAGAAGTGTCGGAAGCTGCGCAAAGGGGAGAGTGCCGAGAACAGCAAAGAGAAATGTATAGACAGTGACCGTAGCGGAATCGTATTTCTTCAGGGCGAACTTGCCGAAAACGGTATACAGGCTGTAAAAAAGTCCTGCGCCGATCCCGTAGAGCACCACGTCAAGGGGAACGGCGGATGTGCCGCCGGCAATACCCGACACCAGCGCACAGCCGAGAAATGTCAGAAGCAGAGCCAAAGATTTTTTAAGGGTGATTTTTTCTTTAAACAAAACCGCCGAAAAAAGCATGATAAAAACAGGGGAGGTGTACAGCAATACTGCACCGACACTGGCATTGTCGTGGGTCATGGTGTACATATAGCAGCGGTTGAATATGACCAGACTGACGATGCCGGTGCCGATGAACATCCAAATATCCCGCAGGTGAATTTTGAACTTGGAGCGGTCGGTGCAAAGCAGTAAAAGGGCAACACTGCACCCGGCAAAGAAACAGCGAACCAAAACAGTCTGCAACAGCGTCAGACCTGCGGCGGCCATCCCCTTGACAAATATACTGATAATGCCCCATAAAATGCCTGTGCAGATCACGGCGGCGGTCGCTTTTTGTTTCATGTACGGATTCCTTTATCAAAGATTCGATCTATTATAGCATATTGATTCGCATTTTTCCACCATACATAGAAAAAATGACAGTCTTTTTCGATTGTCCGCGTGCCGAAAGACATGGCGCACGGCAAGGCAGACAGAACAAAAGCCGCACCGAATGACTTCGATACGGCTTATGCGATGTAACCTTAAATTTTTTTGGAGTATTTTTTTAGATAGATCACGCGCATCAGCAGGGAGTCCACCATGCCGATGATCTTGGGCTTGCCGAGAAGATTGGCTTCAAACTGGGTCTTGCACCCTTTGTTCAGGATCATCTCGACCGCCTTGGCGTCGCCCTCCGTGGCGGCGAAGCAATAGGCGCCTTTGCCCTTGACGAGGACGGCATTGCGTCCGCGCACCTTTTTGGCGATATCCTTGTCGCAGTCCTTGGCGATCTTGAGACTGGTGCCCACCAACTGCGCAAAGTCATCCAGCAGGGGCTTCATGGCTTTTTGACCCTCTGCGCATTGCAGCGCATAGGGATCCGTATCGTGCAGAATATACCGCACATCGGGTCGTGCGTCATAGATGGCACGATGGATCTGCGTTTCTCTGCCGTCATCCTGTGCGCCGTTGTTTGCAGTTACCAGGGAGAAGCCGTTTTCTGTGCGTGCGCTGGAGCCGGCGACGCCGTTGTAGCTGTATGCGGCAATATTATCTGCGCCGGTCAGTTTGTCCTCGCAGATCTTTTCCAGCATAGCGGAAATGCGGAAAGCCTCCTCGAAACTTCTGCCTGCGCACAGCGCGCCGTGATGCGCCATCAAGATCGCCTTGGAATCGGGGTTGGAGAGCAGTGCGGAGGATACGCCGTGACGCAGTTTCTTTGTGCCCGGCAAACCGTAGGCGGCACAGGGTACCTTCCCGCCCATGAGCGCAACCGCATCCACATCGTTCACAAGAACATCCATTTTCAGCACACTGAGCACGGAAGCGTTGGTTTGGTGCGTATGGATGACAAAGTTTACATCGGGACGGAGCCGGTAGCAGTCGGCATGAATGCCTTTTTCGGAGGAGGGATTGATACTGCCCTCATAGGCGCAGTCCGCAATGTTGACGGTGACGATGTCGTCGGGCTTCAGATTTTCATAGGAGCGTCCGCTGGGTGTGATGACGAACTGCGTGTCGCTGATACGGCAGCTGATGTTGCCCCAGGTACGGGCGATCAGACCGCACTCGATCAGCTTGTGACCGGCTTCAATGACTTGTTTTTTAGCAGTTAAAATATCCATAACCGATACCTTATTTTTCTTTCTTTGCAACGTTTGCAAAAACTTTATCAAAGCGGGTAAGGGCATCGTCGATCATTTCGGGGGTGTACGCGGCGCTGGTATACAGTCTGCTGCCCGCCAGCGTGACGAGACCTTCGGCCATGTAGGCGGCGCCCATATGTTCCATCTCCTTCTTTCTCTCGGAGGTGGCGGACAGGACAGTCGGGATCTCCCACGGCTTTTTCCAGTTGATGGCAAAATGCATGGTGCCGACGGTTTCCAGATGGCAGATGGAGCCTTGGTTGAACGCAACGAAGGGGAGATTATGTTTCTTGATCAGCTCTTGCAGACCGGCGGTGATGCGGTCGCCCATCTGTCCGGCGACCTGACAGGCGTTGGTGCGTTCGATCTCGCAAAGGGTGTAGTAGCCGGCGACGCAGGAAATGGGTGTCGCCGCCATGGTGCCGCCCATGAATGCCTTTTTGATCTTGGTTGCACCGTCCAGACCGGCGCCGAGATACTTCATGTATTCGCGTTTGCCGCCGATGCCGCCGGCACCGGGATAGCCGCCTGCAACCACCTTGCCGAAGATGGTCAAGTCGGGCGAAACGCCGAAGTACCCCTGTGCACCCGCCATACCGATACGGAACGCGGTGACGACCTCGTCAAAGATCAGCAGTGCGCCATACTTGCGGCAGAGTCTTTCCACACCCTTGTTGAAGTCGAAATCAACGGGGCGAGTGCCGCTCTCGGGACCGACGGGCTCGATCATGACTGCGGCCGTACCGCCTCTGGCCATATTGAGCTTGAGCTTCTTTTCCAAATCGTCCAAATCGTTGGGGAAGAATTCCTGCGTGTTGGAGAAAATGTGCAGCGGCACACCGTGTGCCTGTGTGAACTTGGAACCGGGGACACGGATACCGTAGCCCAGCTGATCACTCCAGCCGTGATAGGCGCCGCCCATCTTGATGATGTTCTTGTTTTTGGTGGCAAGTCTTGCCACACGGATGGCGGCCATGCACGCCTCGGTGCCGGAGCCGAGCATACGGAACATATCGACCGTTTCAAAATTGTCGGCGATCTTTTTGGCAAGCTTGTATTCAAATTCGTGGAACAGACCGGTGGAGGGGCCGCAGGTGTTCAGCAGGTCGATGACCTGTTCGCGTACCTCGATGGGATTGCTGCCCAAAACAGTGGGACCGCCTGCCTGCAGGAAATCGTAGTACTTATTGCCGTCCAGATCGTACAGGTACGCACCCTCCGCCTTGGTGAACACGAGAGGGAAGGGATAGTTGAATGCCAAATTGTGCTGTACGCCGCCGGGAATGATCTGGCGTGCTTCGTCGATCATTGCCTTGCTCTTCTGGCATTTCTCGCCGAAATAATCCTTTTCGTATGCCGCAAGAGCGTCGGGTTTGATCGTGTAGATCGGCTTTGCGATCAGCGCATCGAGCTGCCGGGTGATCGCTTCAGCGTCGGGATACTTGGAAATTGCAAAACGTGTGTCCATAAAAACCTCCGAAAAAACATTGAAATTCATTATATATATGTGCTAATATAGACGTATGAAAGCGAGGGGTTGCAGAATGAACAAGGAAATTTGCGTTTTAGCCTATGATATCGGCACGACAGGCGTAAAGACCTGTCTTTTCAAAATCAGCGAAAAAATTGACCTGATCAGCTACGCGTCCTGCGGATACAACCTGTATGTGCTGGACAACGGCGGTGTGGAGCAGGATCCCGACGAGTGGTGGGATGCCATGTGCAGAACCACGGCGCAGGTGCTGTCGGGGACGGGAATTCAATCAGAGCAGATCGACGGTATTTCTTTCTGCTCCCAAATGCAGGGCGTGGTGCTGGTCGATAAGGAAGGCGTTCCCGTGCGCAGAGCCATGAGCTATATGGATCAGCGTGCTCAAGAGGAGCTGGAAAAGGGTATGGCGCACGGTGCGCAGATTGCGGGCGCCAATGTGGCGAAGCTGATGAAATCTCTGCAAATCACAGGTGCGGTTGCCGCAAGCGTAAAAGACCCGGTCTGGAAGTACAAATGGGTGGAAGCGCACGAGCCGGAAAATTTTGCGCGCACCTATAAATGGCTGGACGTCAAGGAAAGTCTGATCGCCCGCATGACAGGCGAATGCGTCATGACGCCGGATTCCGCATTTGCGGCGCTGATCTATGATATCCGCAAGGGCAGGGAAGGGTTCAGCAGAGAGATGTGCGATATGCTGGGCGTGAAGTACGCGCATCTGCCGCGGATCATCCAGTGTACCGAACAGGCGGGAACCCTGACTGCGAAAGCGGCGAAGGAACTCGGTCTGGTGCCGGGCATTCCGGTGTTTGGCGGGGGCGGCGACGCATCTTTGATCGGCGTCGCGGCCGGCGCTGTGGATCCGGGAGACACCCATGTTTACTGGGGCACGTCCGGCTGGGTCGGAACGGTCGTGGAAAAGAGCGTTGTGGACACAACGGCTATGATTGCGGCGATCGTCGGTGCGGACAAGGGAAGGTTCCTCTATTTCGCAGAATTGGAGACCGCCGGGAAATGTTTGGAGTGGACAAGGGATCGCATCGCTCTGGATGAGATAGATGTTTACGAAGAAAAAATCCCTGTAAATTCAGTATACAACAAAATGACAGAAATTGCAAGTACTGTTCCTGCGGGAAGCGGCGGCGTTATTTTCACGCCGTGGCTGCACGGGAACCGCTGTCCCTTTGAGGCGCCGGACGCCCGGGGTATGTTCTTTAATCTGAGTTTGGAGACTACGGAGGCAGAGCTGGTTCGGGCAGTGATCGAGGGCGTATGCTATCATCTGCGCTGGTTTTTGGAGACAGAGGACAAGAAGGTGCAGACCTCGCAGAAACTGCGCTTTGCAGGCGGCGGTGCGCTGTCGGATCTGATCTGCCAGACCCTTGCGGACTGTACCGGCCGAACGGTAGAAACGGTTGCAAGTCCCCAGAATGCAGGTTCCGTCGGCGCAGCGGTACTTGTGGCGGTCGGCTTGGGTGTTTTGCGCAATATCGGGGAGTGCAAAAAGCTGATCCCTGCTGAAAAAGTGTATAGACCGAATGCGAAGAACAAAGCGGTGTACGATAAAGGTTTTGATGTGTACAAAAGACTGTACGCTTCCAATAAACGACTGTTCAAAAAGATGAATGGCTACAAAGAGGATTGATCTGGGACAACCCTAAAAAAGCTGCAATCGCCTTCAACGGGATTGCAGCAATTCTTTTGAATGGACATTTTCCGTCAGACGTTGAAACGGAACAGAACCACGTCCCCATCCTGCATGACGTACTCCTTGCCCTCACTGCGGACAAGTCCCTTTTCCTTGGCGGCGGTCATGGAGCCGCAGGCGACCAAGTCGTCAAAGGAAACGACCTCTGCACGGATGAAGCCACGCTCAAAGTCGGAGTGGATCTTACCGGCGGCTTGGGGTGCTTTCGTGCCTTTTTTGATCGTCCAGGCTCGAACCTCCGGCTGACCGGCTGTCAGGTAGGAGATCAGACCGAGCAGGGAATAGCTGCGCTGAATCAGGATATCCAGACCGCCCTTTTCCACGCCCAGCTCCGAGAGGAACATCTCCTTTTCCTCCGGCTCCAAAGAGGCGATCTGCGCTTCCAATTCGGCGCAGATGGGCAGTACCTCCGACCCTTCTGCGGCGGCAATTTTCTGCACCGCCTTGTAGCCGGCATTGTTGTCTATGCCGCCTGCAAAGTCATCCTCGCTCATGTTGCACGCATAGATGACGGGCTTGGCCGTCAGCAGGCAAAGCTCCTGCATACAGGCTTTCTCATCGTCTGTCATCTCCACGTTGCGCGCAGGCGTTCCCGCTTCCAGTTCCGCTTTCAACCGCTTCATGAATTCGATCTCGCCGGCAAGGGATTTGTCGCCCTTCATGGCTTTGATGCCACGGTCGATGCGGCGATCCAGCACCTCAAGGTCGGCAAAGATCAGCTCCAAATTGATCGTCTCGATGTCTCTGGCGGGGTCAATACTGCCGTCCACGTGAATGATATCGTCGTTTTCAAAACAGCGGACAACGTGGATGATGGCGTCCATTTCCCGGATATGGGAGAGAAACTTGTTGCCCAGACCCTCGCCGCGGGATGCGCCTTTGACGAGACCGGCAATGTCCACAAACTCGATGACAGCAGGCGTGACCTTGGCGGGGTTGTACATTTCAGTAAGCTTGTCGATTCGTGCGTCCGGGACAGAAACCACGCCGACATTCGGCTCGATGGTGCAGAACGCATAGTTTGCGGACTGTGCACCTGCGTTGGTAATGGCGTTAAACAGTGTACTCTTGCCGACGTTCGGCAGACCAACAATACCTAATTTCATAAGCTTCGACCTTTCATTTTACTGTGACACATTATACCATCTTATTCTCGTGTTTTCAACCTTTTTTGAAACCTTTTGCTGTTTGTTTGTCCATGATGAACTGCAAACAGATCAAATACTCTTTAACCGAGAGTGTTACCAAAAAGCTTGACCGCAACGGTGAGGGCATGGTATACTATGTAAAAGGAGATGGAACACCATGCAATCCGCACCCTGTATACACAAGCTTGACCGCCCTATTCTCAGTGAACGGGATGTGCCGTATAATGCCCGTTTGGTTTTTAACGCAGGCGTTACGAAGTACAATGGCAAATATGTCTCGGTATTTCGCAACGACTACTGTGGCGAAGATCGTTACCGTCTCATCGGCACCAACATCGGCTTCGCCACCAGCGACGACGGGATCCACTGGAACGTGGCACCCGAACCGTGTTTTTCCCTGTCGGGCGGCGACATCCAACGTGCCTACGACCCAAGACTGACGGTGATTGACGGCATATGCTATATGTGCTTTGCCGTAGATACCGATCATGGCTTGCGAGGCGGCATTGCGAAAACGACGGACTTTGCGCACTTTGATATTCTCTCGATGTCTCTGCCGGACAACCGAAATATGGTGCTGTTCCCCGAAAAAATCGGCGGCAAGTACGTTCGTCTCGAGCGTCCCATGCCCGTCTATTCCCGTGGCGGCAAAGACAGATTCGATCTGTGGATGTCCGATTCCCCCGACCTCGCCTATTGGGGCGGGCACAAACTCGTCCTCGCCGTGGAGGACGTCCCGTTTGCCAACGACAAAATCGGTCCCGCCGCACCGCCTGTGAAAACAAAGTACGGCTGGCTTACGACATTCCACGCCGTGGAAATCGACCGCACTCGCGGCAAAAACGGTTGGGAGGACAAATGGCAAAAGCAATACACGGCGGGCATTATGCTCCTTGACACGGACGACCCATCCAAGGTTCTCGGTATATACAAACAGCCGCTGATCGTCTGCGACCGGGATTTTGAAGCCGTGGACGGCTTTCGCAAGGACGTCATTTTCCCCGGCGGCATGATTATGGAGGACAACGGCGAAGTCAAAATCTACTACGGCGCCAGCGATACCGTAGAGTGCCTTGCCACCGCCGATGCAGACGACCTTGTGCGTCTGTGTCTCGAGGGAAAATAATTGTATAATCACAAATAAACGAAACAGGCATGATGGACGCTGTTCATTTATGCCTGTTTTTCTTATGTTCGTGTTATTCTTCTTTGAAACCTTTTGGAAACTTGTGCATATACTGTCACCGAAAGGGAGGATCGGTATGCAAAATGAATTAGAGCCATTGATCGAGAAATACAGGCATGAGCTGATGGAATACAGCCAAAGCAATCCGAGGTTTTCGGAGCCGATACACGAGCAGGAACAGCCGGAACCGCAGCTGCAGGCACAGCAAACGACTGCGGAACGCATCCGTCCCGGCGGAAACTTATACCGTGCGGATTTCGAGGAGAGCGCAGCGATTCCGGTCAACTTGGAAATGCGCCGCGAAAATGTTGCACAGCGGGAAAGCGAACCTGTGCCGCGTGCGCAAAGACCGTTGCTGGACAACGAGCGCGAAAACGCCATGTCCGAGGCGTCGCTGGGCAAACCGCCGTACAACAACGGCACGGTTGTGGAATTTAAAAACAAGGAAGATTTTTTGAAAGCCAATAATAAGAACGGCTTTTTGCGGGTGCAGGTTTCTGCGGCAGATCAGGCGTTTCCGATTCAGAACGCGGATGTGGTCGTCAGCAAACAGTTTGAAGACAACAATTCCGTTTTTTTTGAAGAGCACACCGATGCGAGCGGCGTCATGAACCGCATTACACTGCCGGCGCCGGATCGCAATTTGTCTGCCGCACCGTCATCTGCTCTGCAGCCGTATTCTACATATGATATTTCCGTGTCGCATCCGGGATTTGTTTCCATTCTGCTAAAAAATGCAGTGATTTTTGACGGCATCGAGACGATTCAGCAGGTCGTTTTGATCCCGTCGGTGCCCGGTGTGGATCTGCCGCCGCAGGTCGAAAATGAGGAAGGGGAGAACTGATATGCCGTATCCCCGGATTCCAACGACGATCACAGTGCATTTGGGGACGCCGTCCTCCAATGCAAGAAATGTTCGTGTGCCGTTTATCGACTATATCAAGAATGTAGCATCCAGTGAAATCTATCCCACATGGCCAACGGCTTCTCTGCGTGCCAATATTCTGGCTATCCAGTCCTTTGCCATGAACCGCATTTTTACGGAGTACTACCGTACCCGAGGGTACGATTTTGACATCACCAACTCCACGGCCTATGACCAATCTTTTATACCCGGAAGAGAATTTTTCGATTCCATAAACCGAATTGTGGACGAGATCTTCAACAGCTATATTGTCCGAGGCAATCAAATCCAGCCTCTGGCGGCACAGTATTGCAGCGGCACATCCGTGACTTGCGACGGTCTTTCGCAGTGGGGTACGGTCTCTTTGGCGAACCAAGGGTACTCGGACATTCAAATTCTGCGTTATTACTACGGCAGAGATGTGTCCATCGTCTACGATGCGCCCGTGGCGGCAAATATCCAGTCCTATCCGGGAACGCTGCTGCGTTTGGGCAGCGTAGGGGAGGATGTGCGCACGGTTCAGAGAGAACTGAACCGTGTTGCGGCCAACTACCCGGCGATCCCCAAAAACGCCGATACAAACGGTATCTTCGACGGCGCAACGAGAAATTCTGTCATCAAGTTCCAGCAGATCTTCAACCTCGGTGTGGACGGAATTGTGGGCAAGCAGACGTGGTACAAACTGAAATACATTTATAATGGCGTCAAAAACCTTGCTGAGATCTACAGCGAGGGACTGACGATCAGCGAGGTGGAGCGTATTTTCAGCCGTGTACTGCGGGAGGGCGACAGAGGTATCGGCGTAAAGACCATCCAGTACTATCTGAACTTCATCGGCTTCTTCAACAACGAGCTTTCGCCACGACTGGTCGTAGATGGCATATTCGGTCCTGCGACGAGGGAAGCGGTGATCGCATTCCAAAACTTCTACGGTCTGACGCCGGACGGTATCGTGGGCAAAGACACGTGGAACCGTATGGTGGATGTCTATAACGGCATATTGAATGCCCTGCCTGCGGAGTTTCAGAGCTACAGCTCCCTGCTGTACCCGGGGTACTTTATCACCACAGGCGCTTCGGGAAAAGTGGTGGAACAGCTGCAAACCTTCCTGCGTGTCATCGCACAGAATAACAACGCCGTGCCTACGGTTACGGTAGACGGCATTTTCGGACCGCAGACGCAGGCGGCTGTGACGGCTGTCCAGCGCATTAACGGTCTGCCGCAAAACGGCGCAGTTGGTCCCATCACTTGGAACGCCATCGTCAATATGTACAATGAATATCGCTGAAAAAACGGAAAAGAATAACTGCGTACGATGGTGTGCGCAGTTATATTTTTGAGGTGGATTATGCAGTTCGGCAGCGATATTCAGCAAAATGCGGCGTTGTTCGAGACGATGATCGGCTACGGAAAAAGCTTTGACATCGTGGAGAGGGACATTCAGGTCGGCAATGCGCAGTTCAAATTCTATTTTATCAACGGACTTGTGGAGAATGATGCGGCGATGAAGATCGTCGGAGATCTGATGACTGCCGATCCCATACAGGTCATGGTGGTTCGGGATATGGCTGCGCTGGCGTCCCGCTTCATACCCTATGCCGAAACAGAAGTGACCTCGGAAATGCAGACCGCCGCCACGGCAGTCATGTCGGGTCAGGCGGTGCTGATCGGTGCGCAGATCCCCGGTGCACTGATTGCAGACATCCGCAAGTACACGGCACGTTCTCCCGATGAGCCGGAAAACAACCGTGTGCTGATCGGACCGCACGAAGGGTTTAATGAAGTCCTGTTGCAAAATACAGCCATGCTGCGCCGCAGACTGCGGGATCCTGCCCTGAAGATCGAACTGCTTCAGGTGGGGGAACGCTCCAAGCTGGATGTGGCAGTGTGTGCGCTGGACGGTGTGGCCGACCCGCAGATGATGGACGCAATCGTTCAAAAAGTGCAGAATATCAAAATGGAAACGCTGTCCATGGCGCAGGAGAGCCTGCTGGAGTGCCTTGTGCCCGGACGGCATTTCAATCCTTTTCCGCGTGTGCGCTACACGGAACGTCCCGATTCTGCGGCGGCCAGTGTGGCAGAGGGGAATATTTTGATTATTACCGACAATTCCCCGGCGGTCATGGTGATCCCGACAGGTTTTTTTGACTTTTTACAGGACACCAATGACTTTTATTTCCCGCCGATGTTGGGGTCTTTTTTGCGAATTGTGCGTCTGTTTGTTTTTTCCTCGACTCTCTTTTTGACGCCGATCTGGTATTTGCTCATTCGCAATCCGGATGTGATCCCGCAGTGGCTTCGTTTTATCACCATAGAGGATCCTGTTGCCGTACCTGTTCTGGTGCAATTGCTTGCCATCGAACTGGTGATTGATGCACTGAAGCTTGCATCCATCAATACCCCCACATCCCTGAGCAATTCTTTCAGTGTGATCGGCGCGCTGGTGTTGGGGGAATTTGCCGTGCAGGCACGGTGGCTTACGGCGGAGGTCGTGTTTTATATGGCGTTTGTGGCTGTTGCAAACTTTACCCAGCCCAGTTTCGAGATGGGTCATGCATACAAAATGTCCAGAGTGTTTGTCATGATCCTGACTGCACTGTTTAATTTTTACGGTTTTTTTGCAGGATACGCCGTTGTGTTTGTCCTGATCGCCACAACCAGAACCGTTTCCGGCAGAGGGTATCTCTATCCGCTGATCCCGTTCAATGCCGAAAAACTGCGCAGACTGCTGATCCGCCGCCCCATCAGCCAACAAAACACATAAATTTTTTAGAAAATCAAAAAAAGGGGTTGACAATTTACAGAATTGTGCTATAATAACGTAGCAATGTGAGTTGCACATATCGCGGAGTGGAGCAGTTGGTAGCTCGACGGGCTCATAACCCGTAGGTCGTAGGTTCAAGTCCTACCTCCGCAACCAAAGCCCTAAAGGTGTACGCCTTTGGGGCTTATCTTTATTTCTATCCGCTTTTCAAAATTGCAATAGAAAGGGCGTTCAAAATGAAAACAGCCTACGAACACAGCAAAGAATGGATACAAAAAGTCAGCCCGCAGATGTCTTATGAAGGGGGTTCCTTAAAAGAATGGCAGACTGCGGCGAAGAACAAGCTTTCACAGCTTTTAGGTATGGATAAGTTTGAAAAGGTAAATTTGGATTTCCATATGGAATACACCGAGAAAATAGAAGGTGCAACGGAAATCCGTTTTACATATCAGAGCGAAACAGGCTACCGAGTGCCTTGTCATCTGCTGCTGCCTGACGGCGTGGAAAAGCCGCCCGTGATGATCTGTCTTCAGGGACATTCTAAAGGAATGCATATTTCTTTGGGCAGACCCAAATTTGAAGGAGATGAAGACGACATCAAGGACGGGGACAGAGATTTTTGTGTGAGAGCTGTTCACGAGGGATTTGCCGCAATCGCTTTAGAGCAGAGAAACTTCGGTGAATGCGGCGGAAGCGAACATGGTCCCATGTGCTTTGAATCCAGCATGACGGCTCTTCTGATGGGCAGGACAACGATTGGAGAACGTGTATGGGATGTTTTGCGGCTGATTGACGTCATTGAAGCCGAATTTGCTGATCGGGTAGACACAAAAAAGATTTGCTGTATGGGCAATTCCGGCGGCGGAACGGCAACAGCTTATGTCGCCGCTTTAGAGGATAGGATCGTTCTTGCCATGCCGTCGTGTGCGATGTGCACATTCAAAGATTCCATTGGGGCAATGAGACATTGTTCTTGCAACTATGTGCCTAAAATAGCGGAATATTTTGATATGAGTGATCTTATCGCAATGGCATACCCCAAATACTATATTCAGGTTTCAGGTGTCCATGATCCGATTTTTCCGTTGTTTGGCGCAGAAAAAGTCTTTGAAAAAGGGAAACAGGCTTATGCATCCCAAAAAGAAGGCGATCGCTGCACACTTGTTAAAGGAAACGGCGGACATAGATTTTATGCAGATGACTCGTGGCCTGTTGTGCATCAATATCTTGGTATATAAATTTGATTTTTCGCACGAAAATCAGGGATAGTCCTGTTTCGAGCACAGCGATTGCGCACATATATTTTGGTACCGAAAAAATATGGTTTTCCTCTTGTTAAATCGAAAAATATGTGGTATAATGCGCTTGATTATTCGTGATAGTGGGAGTGGTGTCGATTGAAGCAGATTCTTTCTGTGGGCATTGATATCGGCACATCCACCACACAAGTGATCTTCAGCCGCATCAGTATGGACAATACTTCGGGATATTTTACGGTACCGAAGATTTCCATTGTCGGCAAGGAGATCGTCTACAAGGGCGAGATTTTTCGCACCCCTTTGCGCACGGCGACACTGATCGACGGCGAGGCTGTGCGGGAGATTGTGGCGTCTGAGTTTCGCAAGGCCGGTTTTTCGCCGAAGGATACGGACACCGGCGCGGTGATCATCACCGGCGAGTCCGCTCGCAAGGAAAACAGCGAGGAGGTTCTTCGCTACCTGAGCGATTTTGCCGGAGAATTTGTGGTTTCCACCGCCGGACCCGACATTGAGTCTGTCGTGGCCGGCAAGGGAAGCGGCGCCGCAGCATACGCCGAGGAGTACGGCGTTGCAGTTGTCAATCTGGACATTGGCGGCGGCACCACCAACGCCGCTATTTTCGATGACGGTGAAGTGACGGCAAAGGGCTGTCTCGATATCGGCGGCAGACTGATCACCATGGACGCAAACGGCAAGATCACCTATGTAAGCGAAAGCGCCAAGCAGGTTTCCACCTATGCGGGTGTTTCCGTGCAGGTCGGCGATCAGGCGAGAGTGGCGGATCTTCAAAAAATCTGCGAAGGGTATGCCGGCGTTTTGGAGCAGTTTTTGGGGCTGTCTGCTCCGACGGCGCTTTTACAGACGCT
>JBJEQK010000151.1:0-8071 GCA_051881715.1 Acutalibacteraceae bacterium | reverse complement strand
TGGTCGCCGACCGCAGTCGGCGAAATCCTGAGAATGGAAAAGCGCAGGAGGGGAGCCAAAACAGTCCGGTGGACTGTTTTGGCGTGGGGAACCCTCGCCGGGGGTTCCCCGGTGCGCAGCACAAATCCCATAATTTTCTGTGAGGAACGTTACGTTTTCACCTTTCGCTCTGCAAACCAGCGGTTTTCCTCGAGATAGATGTAGGTCTGCTGTCCCTTGATCATGCAGGTGTAGCGGATGCCGCTGTCGCCGGTTTTCAGCGAGGAAGCACGGCGGATATCCAAAATGCGGTCAATGGTGTATTCCGTGCCGTCCGGCCAGTAGACGCAAATCGGCAAAATCGTCCCGTCCTTTCCGAAACGGGTCAGCACATCAATATACTCTTTGCGGTAAAACATAGATCTTCCCTCCAAAAGAACAAATGTTCGATAAACACAGTCTACCACGAAAACGAACGTTTGTCAAGCGGAAAAATTCGGCAAACCTTGTTGCAAAACCGTGTCACCGAAAACTGTCTGAATATATTTCTCTTCCCGAAGCATATATATTTCCCAAGACAAATCGGGAGGGGACGAAATGTTTGCGGATCTTTTTTTGGGGCTTTTATTTTTTGTACTGCATTTGGGAACCAACGGCTCCTTTCCGCCGCCGTTGTCTGCGGCAGAGGAAGCGGAATGCCTGAACAAAATGGCGCAGGGGGATGCCCATGCGCGGGATCTGTTGATCGAGCGCAACCTGCGGCTGGTGGCACACATTATCAAAAAGTACTATGCGTCCTACGACAATCAGGATGACCTGATCTCCATCGGCACCATCGGGTTGATCAAAGCAGTCAATACCTTTGACCCCAAGAAGGGAACGCGACTGGCCACCTATGCGGCACGGTGCATTGAAAACGAGATCCTGATGCATTTCCGCGGACAGAAAAAGAGTGCGCAGGATGTGTCGATTCAGGATTCCATCGATGTGGACGGGGAGGGGAATCCCCTGACGCTGATGGATATCCTCTCCTGCGATGACACCATTGCGGACGATCTGGATATCCGCATGAAAACGGAGCAGCTGTATACCTACATCGAGGCTCTGGAGGACGAGCGGGAAAGGACGATTTTGGTTCTGCGATACGGACTGTACGGCAATGAGGTGCATACCCAGCGCATGGTGGCGAAAAAGCTGGGGATCTCCCGTTCCTATGTGTCGAGGCTGGAGAAAAAATCTTTGGCGGCGCTGCGAAAAAAGTTTCAATAACCGTTGCGAAACGGGAACGCCCATGGTACAATGGAAAAAAAGGAGGCGATTCCCAATGCAAACCGTAAAACCCCGTGTGCTGGAAGATATGATGGGTCAGCTGAACCGATACGCATTCACCGCAAATTGCAAGGTTGAAGCGTGGGAAACGGTGGACGGACAGTATCTCGGCAACGGCGAGTACAAATTTTATGACGAAACGCGGGAAACGAAACACTTGGGGGACAGATGGTCTGCGCGTTACGACTGTGCACGCATTTTCAGAGCGAAGGTCACCTTGCCCGAAGCTTTTGCAGGACAGAAGATATACTTCCGTCTGGACTTCGGCGGAGAAGTGTTGGTGCGCATCAACGGCACGATCGTTGGCGCTGTCAGCTCCAGAGGCGGCAGTCACTGGATCTGCCGGGACGTTGTACCCTTGCCGGCGGACGGATTGGTGACGGTCGGCAAGGCGATGGATGTGGAGCTGGAGGCGTGTGTGGATCCCGGCGGATTCTGCGACGCTGCCATGGCGGGCGCAACCGAAACCGAGTACACCATGGCCACGGCGGAGTTTGTGGCGGTAGATACTGCCTGCGAAAAGTATATTATTGACACGGCGGTGATTTGGGACGCATTGCCGAACATCCGTGACCCCTTTATCCACGACAAGGTCTATGCCGCGCTGGATGATTCCCTGCATATGGTGGACTACGATTTTGAGGAGCCGCAGGTGCGTGCGTCCATCCGGAAAGCGTCCGCATTTTTGGACAGCGCCTTGGCGAAAATCCCGCACCTGTCGCCCTGCGATGTGGTGATGGACGGACACAGCCATATCGACGTGGCATGGCTGTGGCGCATTCAGGAGAGCGAGCGCAAATCTGCCCGCACTTTCTCTAACAATCTGGCACTGATGGATCTGTATCCTCAGTTCACCTTTACCCAGAGCCAGGCGATCGTGTATGATATGGTCAAGCGCCTGTACCCGGACATCTATGCACGCATCCGTGAAAAGGTGAAGAACGGCCAGTGGAACGTTGTGGGCAATACATGGGTCGAGTGCGATACCAACATTGCCTCGGGCGAAGCGATGATCCGCCAACTGCTGGTGGGTCGTGAATTCTTTATGCAGGAATTCGGCGTTTCCTCCGATACATACTGGCTGCCGGACTGCTTCGGCTTTTCCTATGCTCTGCCGCAGATCATCAAGCGCAGCGGCATGAAATATTTCATCACGGCGAAGCTGCGCAGTCAGGATACCAACCGATTCCCGCACACCCTGTTCCGCTGGAGGGGTGCGGACGGCTCGGAGATTCTGGCGTACAACCAGCGCTCCCACTATCAGGGCAACTACTCCGCAGGTCAGCTGTGCGAAACCGCCTATGAGAACGAACAGCGGGACGCCGCAAACGGAAAGACCTTCGGGATGTTCGGCTACGGAGACGGCGGCGGAGGCTGTACCTACTACATGGTGGAGAGCGCCCTGCGCTTGCAGCATTTTCCGGGACTGCCATCCTCCCACATGGGACATCCGTCGGAGTTCTTCGACGAGGTCGCCAAGGACGCGGATAAACTGCCCGTCTGGAATGACGAGCTGTACTACGAAAACCATCGCGGTACCTATACCAGTCAGGCGTTCATCAAGAAAAATAACCGGCAGGGCGAGTTCCTGCTGTCCAGAATCGAGATGGCTTCGCTGTTTTCCGGCAAGGGCTACGACAGGGAGCAGCTGGATGCGCTGTGGAAACTGCTTTTGAAGAACCAGTTCCACGACATTCTGCCCGGCACCTCTATCCATGAAGCCATTGAGGACTGCCGCCCCGATTATGCCCGCCTGCAAAAGGAAGGCAGGGCACTGCTGACCGAAGCGCTCACCGCCGCCAATGCCCAAATCCGTACCGACCGGGACGGTGTGACCGTCTGGAACCTGACAAGCTTTGCCCAGTGCGCACCCGTGTGCGTGCAGGTACCCGCGGCAACGGGGGTGGAGGGCTGTGCAAGCCACTGCTATACCGAGGACGGCAAGACCTATTTGCGCTTTGTTGCCAAGGATGTGCCGCCCATGGGGTATCGCTTCTATCCCTTCGCACAGGCGGCAGAGGAAGCGGCGGTTACCGCCACGAAACAGCTTCTGGAAAACAGTCGGCTGAAAGTCACTCTGACCGAAAACGGTGAACTGGCGTCCGTCTACGACAAGGTGCATCACCGTGAGGTGCTGGCAGGCACAGGCAATGCGCTGACGGTCTTTTTGGATAAATGCATCCATGAGACAGCATGGAATCTGGAAAAAAATTACGTCAAGAAAAGCTGGCGTCTGGACAAGGCAGACAGCGTAGAGGTCGTAGAGCAGAATGCTGTCCGCGGTGTGGTGCGTGTGCGGCGCAGCTTCCACAATTCCACGCTCACGCAGGACATCGTTCTGTATGCCGACAGCCCGTGTGTGACGTTTGAGACGACGGTGGACTGGCAGGAACGGGACAAGGTGCTCAAGGCGGCTTTCCCTGTAAATGTTCTGAACACCCATGCATCCTTTGAGATCGCCCACGGTGCGATTCAGCGCCCGACCCACCGCAACAATTCCTACGATGCCGCCAAGTTCGAGCAGTGCGCTCACAAGTGGGCGGATCTGTCCGAGGGCGACTACGGCGTGAGTCTGCTCAACGACTGCAAATACGGCTATGACATCGAGGATAACCGTATGCGCATTACCCTGATGCGTGCGCCGACCTGTCCCGATACCAAGGGCGATCTGGGCATTTCGACCTTTACCTACAGTCTGTACCCCCACGCCGGCACATGGCAGGATGCCGACACC
Source organism: Acutalibacteraceae bacterium (assembly GCA_051881715.1). Lineage (GTDB taxonomy): Bacteria > Bacillota > Clostridia > Oscillospirales > Acutalibacteraceae > UBA1425. Next base: position 4,029 of record JBJEQK010000151.1, on the reverse strand, counting down.
GTGCGGGAGGCGCTGGCGCTGAACGTGCCGCTGGTGGGTGCTGCGCTGGAAAAACAGGACGGCGCATGGCCGTGTGCAAGATCCTTCGTTGGCACCGACCGCAAGGATATCGTCGTGGATGCGGTGAAAAAGGCGCAGGACGGGGACGGGATCATTCTTCGTCTGTACGAATCCGAGCAAAAGCGCGGCGAAGTGATGGTCACTGTCGATCTTCCGTTCACCAGCGTGACGGAGTGTAACCTGATGGAGGAGAACGAACAGGCGGTTCCCTGCGAGAACGGCACATTCCGCTTCACGGTTCATCCCTTCGAGGTCAAAACTTTCCGATTGAAATAAAAACTAAAATAAAAGCAGAGGCTTCCTTGGACGGTACATCGTCGAAGAAAGCCTCTGTGTTTTGTGTGCAGACGAACAGCGCTTACTGCTTTGCGCCGTTGTCGAACATTTCCAGTGCCTTGACCGAGATGGCGAAGCAGTCCGCCAGTCCCGTGAGGTTCATGTTGTCATAGCTGTCGTAGCGGGTGTGGTAGTAGGACTCCAGCTTGTGGTTCAGCCCCGTGATGCCCGTGGAGCGGAACCCGGCTTGGGTGAAAGCGGCGTTGTCCGTGGCGCCGCCCATGGGGGGAACCATGCCCTTTTTGCACGAGATGCCCAGTTCCGAAGCGGCCTCCATAAACAGGTCGGAGACATCCTTGTCCGCCTTGACGGTGCCGTTCAGGTCGCGGTAGTTGGTCATCAGATATTTGGGATCGTGGATGGTGTCGTAGGAAATGATGAAGGTGGGCACATCCTGATATTCACCCTTGTGCGCCTTGCACCAAGCTTTGGCACCGCGCAGACCGGCTTCCTCGGAGCCGGTGAGGATTACGCCGACCTCCGTGTTTTCCAGTTCGATGCCCGCATCCTTCATGGCTTTGAGCACGGCAATGCCCATATAGCAGCCGGAAAGGTTGTCGTTGGCGCCGTCAACGACACGGCGATAGTTGACCATGAAGTACAGCCCCACGAGGAACGGCACGAATATAAGACCGCCGAGACCGAGCTTGCCGAGGGTAGAGGAGACGTCCGCACCCACAAGAGCGCCGTGCTTTGCTACCTGAAGGATCGCCAGAACGAGATAGTAGAAGGCGCCCACAAAGCCGATGATGGCGTGGGCTTCAAAGCCGACACCGCCAAGCTTATAGTTAACAGGCCATTCCCATGCGGCGTCGGGGTGACCGTTGAAGAAGATGCGGCGCTTGACTTCGCCGGTACAGCTCTTGACAGCGGTAACATTGTGTCCCGTCTTTTTAGGAAAGATCCAGTCCACAGCCTTGAGGTATACACCGAATTCCGCCAAAGCCAGCAAAAGACCGGCGGAGATGAGGATAACAGAAACGACGGGACAGAAGAAATACAAAACGATGGACGTCAGCGCAAAGGTCAGGGTAAAGAACAGCCAGCCGTAAAAGGCGCCGGGGTGCTCGGTAAAGGATTCAACGTCCACTTTTTCACAGCCGCATTTTTCTTTGAGCACCTTCGCCATGTGTTCGCAAGCCTTTTTTTCGCCCTCGGAGCCGGGGTCACGCTTGCCGAGATTTTTGCAGATGTAGGTGATTTCCCGCAGCATAAATTTGGCCGCTTTGTCTTTTTGCTCGATGATCGGTTTGAAGTCCATGTCAACCACTCTTTCCTAAAAAATATGAGAATTATTTTACCAATTTTGCGCAAAGAAGTCAAGTTTTTTGTGATTTCGCTTGATAATTACAAATAAAAATGATACAATAAAAGACCAAAATCAACATGGGGAGTGTGGCAAAAAAATGACAAGATTTGAATCTGCCTGCGAAAAGTACGCTGCTGTCGGCGTGGATGTACAGCAGGCGCTGGAAACACTGCAAAATATTCCGATCTCTCTGCACTGCTGGCAGGGGGACGATGTGCTGGGCTTTGACGGCGCAGATGCGTTGTCCGGCGGCATCCAGACAACGGGCAACTATCCCGGTCGTGCCCGCACGCCGCAGGAGCTGATGGCGGACATCGAAAAGGCCATATCGCTGATGCCCGGCAAAAAGAGACTGAACCTGCACGCGTCCTACGCCTTCCTCGGTGACGACAAGGGCAAGCTGGACAGAGACGCCTACGAGCCGCGTCATTTTGCACCGTGGGTGGAGTTTGCGAAGCGGCTGGGGCTGGACGGCATCGACTTTAATCCCACATTCTTCGGGCACCCCATGGTGAAAAACGGACTGACCCTGTCCTCGCCCGATTCGGAGGTTCGTGCATTCTGGGTACGCCACGGCATTGCCTGCCGGCGGATCGCCCGGTATTTTGCCGAGGAAATGGGTTCTCATTGCTTGGTAAACGTTTGGATCCCCGACGGTCTGAAGGATGTGCCTGCCGACCGGCTTTCTCCCCGTATCCGTCTGCGCCAAAGCCTTGATGAAATCTTCGCTGAAAAACTGCCCGGCGTGGTGGATGCCGTGGAGAGCAAGGTGTTCGGTATCGGCGTGGAGAGCTACACCGTCGGCAGCAATGAATTTTACCAAAACTATGCCGCCACCAGAGGCATTTGCTGCCTGCTGGATAACGGGCACTATCATCCCACCGAGGTGGTTTCCGACAAGATCCCGTCCCTGCTGGCGTTCCACGACAAGATCGCCCTGCACGTGACCCGTGGTGTGCGCTGGGACTCCGATCATGTGGTGCTTTTGGAGGATGAACTCAAGCAGATCGCTGTCGAGATCGTCCGCAATGACGCGGTGGATAAGGTGCTGATCGGACTGGACTATTTCGATGCGTCCATCAACCGTATCGGCGCATGGGTCACCGGACAGCGCTCCATGGAAAAGGCGCTGCTGTATGCCCTTTTGCAGCCCCACGATGTCCTGCGCGCCATGCAGGACAATGCCGAATTCGGCAAGCTGATGTACACCATGGAGCAGCAAAAGCTGATGCCCCTGGGAGATATTTGGGAAGAGTATCTGCGCCGTCAGGGTCTGTCGGAGGATTGGTACGGCGAGATCGAGAACTATGAGAGCGAAGTATTGGAGAAAAGAGCATGAAGGACATTTTTACCGCACCGTTTGTTGAAGAAATGAAAGACATCACCGCCAATATGTACCGTCTCGGCTGGGATGAGCGCAACGGCGGCAATATCAGCTATATGTTAGATTCGGAGACCGTGGGGGAGTACCTTGACCTTTCTCACGTGATCCGCACCATCCCCACAGGCTTTGAAGCGAAACCCCTGATCGGCAAGATCTTTATCGTGACCGGCACGGGTAAATATTTCCGCAATGTGGAAAAGGATCCCGAGCGCAACCTCGGCATCATCCGCATTGCCCAGGACGGGACCACGGCGGAGCTGTTGTGGGGCTACAGTGACGGCGGCAAGTTCACCAGCGAACTGCCGGCGCACCTGATGAGCCATATGGCACGTCTGTCCGTGGATCCGCAGAACCGCGTTGTTATGCACTGCCACCCGACCTACACGCTGGCGATGAATTTCGTCCATCCCTTGGAGGAAAAGGCGTTTACCCACACCCTTTGGGAGATGTGCACCGAGTGCATCGTCGTGTTCCCGGACGGGGTGGGCGTGCTGCCGTGGATGCTTTGCGGCAACAACACCATCGGCGAAGCCACCGCCGAGAAGATGAAGGAATTTCGTCTGGTCGTTTGGGGAATGCACGGTCTGTACGGCGCAGGCAGAGACATGGACGAAGCATTCGGTCTGGTGGAAACGGTGGAAAAGGCGGCGCAGATCTATATGCTCACCTGCAACCGTCCCCGTCTGAACACCATTCGGGACGAGCAAATGCAGGAGCTGGCAGAGGCCTTCGGCGTACAGTACCGCAAGGATTTCCTGAACCTGTAAAGATTAAAGGTTCATCACGAATTTCTGTCGTCTTAAAAGTTTCGGTCAAGCCTTTTTAAAGGCTTGCGGATTCCAAAGGCGGCGCCTTTGGTCGCCGACCGCAGTCGGCGAAATCCTGACAATAGAAAAGCGCAGGAGGGGAGCCAAAACAGTCCGGTGGACTGTTTTGGCGT
>JBJEQK010000150.1:0-8092 GCA_051881715.1 Acutalibacteraceae bacterium | reverse complement strand
AGCTGTCGAAATTCACACTTCAATAAAAGGACAGAGACTTTCCCCGGCGGCTGTGCCAAAGAAAGTCTCTGTTTTGCACGGTTCAGGGCGGCTCATTTTCCCAGCAGGGACAGGATCCACTCCGTGATGAATACGCCTGCACAGGAGCCGAACGCCACGGTCAGAAGACTGCGTTCAAAGTAGGCAAGGATCACGGCGATGACCACACCGACCACGGCGGAGGGGATGCAGGAGGTGGCGAAAAAGACGGCCGGAACGGTCATGACCGCCAAAACGGCGTAGGGAATATAGTGCAGAAAGGCAAGGATGAATTTGTTTTGAATTTCTTTTTTGATCAACACCATCGGCAGCATACGCACAAGGTACGTGACGCCCGCCATGACGAGCAGATAGATCGGGAAATTTTCGCTCATACGTCTGCCTCCCGACCCTTTGCACAGTCGATCAGGGCAAATACAGCGCTGGCGGCCACGGCGCAGAGAATGATGGTGAAGCCGGTGGGCACCTTGTTAAGCCCGGGCGTGAAGCGGAACAGACAGCTCAGTGCGATGGCCAGCAAAACGCACAGCGCCGTGGAGCGGCTCTTTTTGGAAGCGGGGAGAACAATGGCAATGAACATTCCGTAGATCGCCACCCCCAAAGCGGAGGTGAGCATGGGCGGGAAAATGTCGCCTGCCAGTGCGCCGACCAGAGTGCCCAGACTCCAGCCGAGGTAGGGCGTGAGGATCAGTCCGTACATATAGCTGCGGCTGACCTTGTGCGGTTTGGAGGACGCCACGGCGAACACTTCGTCGGTATTGACAAACGCCAAAAGGAAACGATCCAAAAGGCGGATACTCCCGTCGAACTTCTGCGACAGGGAGACGGACATCAGCGAGTAGCGCAGATTGATGATGAACTGCGTCAGCGCAAGCTCCAGAAAGCCGCCGCCCATGGCGATGATCGGCACGGCGGACAGCTGACCGGCGGAGGTGACGTTGGTCATGGAGATCAGCACCGCTTCTGAGACGGACAGCCCGTTGCCCACCGAGAAAATGCCGAAGGCAAACGCCACCGAGACATAGCCCAGACAGATCGGCAGACCGTCCACGATCCCCTGCATAAACGAGTTTTCTTTTTTCATCCTATCCGATTCTTTCTCTCTTGAAATTGCGGCTTTTGTCGAGCCACCGAAAACTATAGCACAAAACAGGAGAACCCGCAACCCCAAATTGCGCCAGACTGTCGATAAAGGCGCCCGAGCGCACACAAGACACTTTAAGAAAAGTCGGAAGCATCGACAGACCATACAAAATACAGGCATCGGCATCGAGCCGTGCCGATACTTGTGTGCTTGCCGTTTTTTCGGGCTCGGAGTACCCTTGTACGCCTATCGCCCGAAGAAAACGGCATCGGGCATTCTTTCTCGCCGGTCTGCCGACTTGCCGAAAAAGTGATTTCTGCAAGCACGCAGGGGCGGCATGAATTGGTGCAGTGTTTCCTTCGGATTTGCCTGCACTGTCGCATATGCACTTGGACGACGTCGGCAGTTTGGCTCCCCTGCGAGGAGAGCTGTCTGCGCAGCAGACTGAGGGGTTTCAAACACCGCTGTACGCAGACAGCATAATTCGGCGGAAAAACCCTCCCGACGAGGCTGACGCCTCGCTCGCAGGGAGGGCTTCCGCTTAGAAAACCAAGCTTTCGCTGGACTTTTTCGACAGTCTGGGCTTGCCGAAAATACTTTTTCGACAAGCTGCCGCAACCCCAAATTGCGTCCGTCCCGTCCGAACATCCTGCCGAATTTTAGAACTAAATACATTTACCCAAATTATTTATGACGAAACAGGAAGTTTATTACACGAGAAAATTATATTCTTTTACAAAATCTACTTTATTCACAAATAATTCTGCAAAATTTTGTGTAAATTTTGTGAACTATTTTGTCATATTTTTTTGTAATAGGCGTGGAGAACCCGAAAGGGTTATGGTATAATATTTGCAGAAACAGCAGGAGGAACACAGATGGCGATCGACCGGGAGACAATAGAAGATGCCGTGAAAACGCACTACAGGGAGGTATACTGCTACTGCTGTGCACGACTGATCGACAAGACGGCGGCGGAGGATGTGGTGCAGGAGGTGTTTCTGCTTTTGCAGGCCAAAAGTGCCGAGCTGGAGCCGGACAATCTTCGGGCGTGGTTGTATAGTGTGGCGCAGAAAAAGCTGCTGGAAACCAAGCGCGAAGCCTATCGCAGGAGCCGGTTTGTCGAGTACGAGGAGGGGGTCGAGGTGATGGATCCCGCCCTTGTGTACGAATTTCGGGACAACGAGATCGAGGACAGCGAGATCGAGCGGATCAAGCGCCGGATCCTCGCCTCCCTCAGTCCGCAGGAGCAGCAGCTGTTTGAGGAGATCTACGAAAAGCACGCACAGCGCACAGTACTGGCGCAGCAGATGGATATTTCGGTGAACACGCTGAACGTCCGGCTGCACCGTATGCGCAAACATATTCGGGAAATGGCAGAGGTCGCTTGGATGATCCTGATCTTTGCGGCGGTCAAGATGCGGTGAGAAAGGGGGGATCGCATGGGCGCCAAAGAAGATAAGACGGTGCTTTTGGAGAAGCTGATGGCGATCCAGGACGCCGAAACGGCGAAGCCGCCGCAGGAAATGGATGCGCAGCTGGTCTGCGAATGCAGTGCGTATATCCTGGAACTGGACGGTGAAGCCATGCCGACGGATGCGCAGCTGGAAGAAAAACAGAAAAAGCTGCTGCGCAAACTGTTCGGTGACGTGAAGAAGCCGCGTCGTGTCAAGGGGATTTTGCGCAAATTGTGTATTGCGGCGATCTTTTTGCTTTTGATTGCGGCGCTCAGCGTGGCGATCACACCGCTGAGCAACGGGGACGAGACGCTTTTGGAGCGCTTTGGGTACTATCTGACCGTTATTCTTAAACCCGGCGATGCCATTGACTTCGGATCGGAAACACTGCAAAATCTCGGCGCGTGCGTGGAGTATGCGAGTGTGGAGGAATTTGTGCGCAAGACGAATGCCGACATTCTCGTGCCCACGGAAATGCCTGAAGGGTATTTTATCAAGAGTGTGTCCGTGACGGTCAAAAGCGAAAAGGTGCATCAGCACGTCTCCTTTGTCACCAACGCACCGGCACGTGTGTCCGTTTCCTGCACTTGGAACAAGGGCGTGGATGACGTGTACAGGCATTCCTGCCGGCGTATCGAACAGGTGGGGCAGTATTTGTGCTATTTTACCGTCGAACCGGGAAAAAAGCAGTGCAACTTCACCTACAAAGGAAACGAGTACGTCCTCACGGCGGACAGCTATGCGGATCTGTACTGGATGATTGCCAACATGAAAGGAAGTCTTGAAGAATGAAAAAGTTTATCAGTCTCTGTTTTGTTTGTGTTTTTATGTTTGCCGCGATGCAAATGTCCCTGCTGCACGCCAGCGCTGTGGAGGATCTTGTGCCGCCGGACGGCGACTATGAGGTCACGATCTATATACAGCAGGATCTCCCCGAAGAAGTGCAGCAGCGCATCCTTGCCCATTTCAACGGCGAGGAAACTGCCCAGCCCAGAAACGTGACCTGTGACCTGTTTGGACACAGCAACACCACGAGCACGGCCACAAAGATTTTCCACAACGTCTATCCCACGTCGCCCAAGTGCGTCAAAAATATATATAACGTCTATACCTGTACCCGCTGCGGCAACGTGGAGGAGGAGCTGGTAAGCAGTACCCGTATCTCTTCCTGTCACGGATAAAAGGAAAGAAAACCAACAAATCGCCTGTTTTTGACCGCAGGCGATTTGTTTTTGGAAATTTTTTGTAAGATTTTCGGTTTTTTGTCATATACTAATTGGTTTCCGATGAAATTTTCGATGAGCGGAAAGAATTTTACCAAAGTGCAAAGGAAAAGACATGAAGCAAAAGATAGCGGAGATTTTCGGCGTCTGCATTGCTGCGGTATTTACCGTAGGGATCGTTGCGGCGCTTACGCTGTTTGCCGTGCACAACCACCGTGCACAGCCGGCGGATGTGCCGCAGACGTCGCACACTCTCTCGGCGCAGTCCGACAGCGGAGCACTCTCCGGCACAGTCGGAACCAATTTGACGTGGCAGTTCGACGTGCAGACAGCCACCCTGACGATCGACGGCGAGGGCGATATGGATGCCCGCTTAGGCAGAGAAAACCGTCCGTCCTACTACACCTCCTGCGTGGACAGGGCAAAAGCCGTCGTCATTGGGGACGGTGTGACTTGCGTGGCGCCGTATGCCTTTGAAAGCTTTTCGGCTTTGGAGCGGGTACAGCTGGGCAAGGGTGTGCGCACCATCGGCGATTACGCCTTTTACGACTCCGCCGTGGAGGAATTCGAGACGAACGACGCGCTGGAAACCATCGGTCGCGGCGCATTTTTCGGCTGTGATCGTCTGGAAGAATTGTGGCTTTCCGAAAAATTTTGTGACACCGACGTTCCCGTGGCGCAGGCACTGGGCTCCCACCTGAAACTGCGCATCTCGGCGCAGAACCCGTGGTACACCGCCTCCCGGGACGGCAGTCTGTACAGCAAGGACGGCAGTGAATTGGTGTACTGTGCCGTCAGCGGCGTGGAGGGTGACGCACAGTGGCCGGACTGGGAGATTCCCGGCACGGTCACGCGGCTGCGGAAAAACTGCGTGCAGGGCAACCGCATCGGTACGCTGACCGTCCCCGGCAGTGTGACCACGCTGGACAAGGACTGCCTTCTGGGTCTGCGGGTGCGCACGCTGAAGCTGTGCGAGGGCATCCGGGAGATCGAAGATGTGGGCGTCTACAGCGTGGAGGAACTTGTCCTCCCGGACAGCGTGACTGCCATGGATGAAAACGCCTTTTCCGCACGGTACGGCACCACGACCCTCACCTTCGGCGAAAACAGCGCCGTTCTAAAGACGGGAGCGGACGGGTGCATCTACAGCAAGGACGGCAAAACACTGGTGCAGGTTCCGCGAACGCTCATCCGCACGGACGGCGAAACGGCACAGCCCTTTGTGTTTACGGTTCCCGAGGGCGTGGAGCGCATCGCACCCAACGCCACGAACGGTTTGGGCTATGCCGACAGCGTGGACTGCGTATTGCCGGACAGCGTGACGTATATCGGAGACGACAACTTCTGCGGGATGAGTTTTCGGGATGGGGAGACCGTGCGTCTGCCGAAGAACTTGAAGACCATCGGCAACCGCTGTTTCCAGTACTGCACCCTGTATTGCCTCACACTGCCCCAGAGCGTATCGGAAATCGGCGATCATTTTCTGGAGGGCACCGGCAACAACCGATATGACAAAAAGAAAAATGTCTGGACAGAGAAAAAGACGAAACTGCAAATTGAGTCCCGGCATGGGTGGAACGCCCTGCAATACAGCGCTTTGCCCGCCTCCGTGGAGATCGTCTTTGCGTAAAACAGCACGCTTTCGATTTGCCGTGAGGTCGGGTGTTTCCATTTTCAAAAGCGTGTAATTTTTTCACAACAAGGACAGTATGGCGTGGAAATCCCTTTTGGGGGATTCACACGCCGTTCTGCCTTAATGCCTTACGCTACCGGCGCAGGGAGCATCGCAACCGTATACGGGATGCACAGATCCCGCAGGACATCGTACCAGCAGCCGATGCCGATGCTGTTTTCAAAGATATACTGCAAAACGGATGTGGCCGTTTCCGAGGAGACAGACGGGCAAAGGCAGCTTTCTGTCCGAATGCCGAATTCGTTTTCCTGCCGCAGCAGCAGGCAGATGCCGTTGGCTGTGGCCTCGGCCGCATAGGTGACCGTCCTGCGCTTCTGTAGACCCTCGATCTCAGAATATCGGCTGACAAAAGAACAGATCATTTTTTGACGCATTTTTGTATTCCCCTTTTAAATCAGTTTTGCAAAAGCAGATCGTTTTGAAAACTGCATTTTCCATGGAGTTCTCATCACAATATCTTGGGAAAATTTTAAAACGCTTTCGATATCTTGTAAATACGCAAATATGAAATGCCCTTGCAAGAATGCAATTTCGGTTCCATCTTTGCAATTTGGGGCAGAATCCGTGATAAAGATAAAAATCCGTATAGGGAAAGGGATAGATTATGAATACCACAGAGTTGAAACGATTGAAAGAAGAAAGCAAGCTGACAACAAAACAGATCTCCGATCTGAGTGGGATCCCGGAAAGCACCATCAGCCGCATTCTTTCCGGGCAGACGGACAACCCGACCTTTGACACCGTCTACGCCATCGTGAAGGCGATGGGCGGCTCTCTCGATCAGCTCACGGATATTCCGACCGAGACCGAGACGGAAGCGCCGTCGTCCCTCATTGCGCTGTACGAAAAGGTCATCACGGATAAAGACCGATACATACGCATACTGATCGTGATCTGCTGCGTTTTGGTTTCCGTTTTGATTTTTTTGGTTCTGTCCGACGTACTCAACGGCTCGACCGGCTTTGTGCGCTACTAAAATTCTAATACCGTTCTTCCGAACCGTGTTCCGCTTTGCTGCGGGGCACGGTTTTTGCAGTTCGTCACATTTTCTTAAGCGAATCTTAAGCGTTTCTCCGTTGTTATTTAAGAAGTGTTTTTCTATAATGGCTTATGGAATCGGGAAAGAAAGGGGAGGAAAAAATGGTGGAAGCGCTGATTGCCTGCGTTCTGATCCTGCCGGCGTTTACCGGCGTGGGTTTGGCGATATACCACATGAAAAAAGAAAATGTGCCGAAACAGGCACGGAAAAAGAAAGGGAGAAAATCATGAAAAAATGGATGAAACGTGTGCTTTGCTTTGTGCTGACCGTCTGTCTGGCGCTTGCCGGTGCGGCGATCTGCTTTGCCGAGGAGGTGCCGGAGAACCCGGGGATCCAAAGCTGCTTGGTTCTTTCGGACGGCAGTGCGGAAAACGCCCTGTGTTACTTTACCATCGGCGGCGATGTATGTGCGGGGGACGAGAATGCGGCGTTCTGCGTGGAAGAAAAGGTTGAGGAATCGCAAGCGGCGCAGGTGCTGTACAGCGGCACCATGGCGGACTTTGACACACGGGAGATGACCGACGCCGAGACAGGGGAAACGAAAACTTTGTATCTGCTCTGCCTGCCGGAGAGTGCACTGTACGGCATACTGTACTTCGGCGCAGGCGCCTTTACCCGGCCGGACGGAACGCCCTATGGGGACTTGCGTGTACATTATGATGACATCAGTTATTGGTATACCGGCATAGACTCATCGCTGAATGGTGCTTTTCGTGTGCTCAACCCGGAGGATGATTGTGTGCAGAGCGACTGTGTCGGTTTTGGATTCCGTGGAATGGACAGTCTGCCGCAGGATCTGTTCCGTTTGGAGAAAACCGACGGCAGCGGAAACACGGTGACGGTCAGCGAACGGGTGGAGGAGGGTCATTCTGCACTGCGGACTGTGGCGGAGGCGGGAACGACCGTCTACACCCTGCGGTACGGCGACAAGGCGGTGTATACAGACACCGTGAACGCCCTCAGCGAGGAAGAGTTCCAAACCCTGCTGCGCAAAGACCGTGTGCTTTCCGTTTTGAAGGGGCTGGGCACTGTGCCGTGTTTGCCGATATATATTGTAAAAGAATTACTCATAGCGTGTATAGGAGGTCCTATCCTTTGCATGATACCGCCCATGTTGGCTTGTTTGCCTTTTTTGGGATTGTTAGGCGTATGGGAAGGCATTGACGAATGGGCACATACCATCAGATATTATTGGGGCATTGACAATTAGTTTCCCCGTTTCCCCGAAACCCACAGGGCGGTGCCGGGGAAAAATAAGGAAACATCGCACAAATCGCGGCGCACGCCTTGCTTGAATCTTATTCCGTCAGCTTACACAAAAATCCCTTGACTTGCGTCAGCAAGTCGGCGGTCTTTCTGTACAACCTGACGAAAAATCTTGCTTCGCAATCCGCACGCCTCGATTGTGCGGTGTTTCCTTAAGAGAACCTTAAGGTTGCTTTAATTCTTTTATAAAACCATTGCTTTTTATTTTCCTTTCCACTATAATAAAGATAATCTCAGAAAGACTAACTATTAAATGTCAAGCGCAAAAATGAAGTTTTCCAGAAAGAGTCC
>JBJEQK010000149.1:0-8137 GCA_051881715.1 Acutalibacteraceae bacterium | reverse complement strand
TGGTGCGGATGACGGGACTTGAACCCACACAGTATTGCTACCACTAGAACCTGAATCTAGCGCGTCTGCCAATTCCGCCACATCCGCATATCCGAGTCGATATCTCGTCGGAACATTTGGAATTATACACGCATTTTGCGCAAATGTCAATACTTTTTTCAAAAAAATTTCGTCGGTTGACATTTTTTCGGAATACAATATAATAATAACTATACAACTGTAAAGGAGCGAAACTATGCGGATTTGTGTTTACGGAGCATCCAGCAATGAGATTGATCCGAAATATATTGCGGCCACGGAGGTTTTGGGCGAGGAGATGGGCAGACGTGCCCACAGCCTTGTGTTCGGCGGCGGCGCATCGGGATTGATGGGTGCGGCAGCAAGGGGAATGACTGCCGCGGGGGGAGAGATTCTCGGCATCGCTCCGTCCTTTTTCGATGTGGACGGCGTACTGTACGACAAGTGTACTGACTTCATCTACACCGAGACCATGCGGGAGCGCAAGTTTTTACTGGAAGAAAACTCGGATGCGTTCATCATTTCCCCCGGCGGGATCGGTACCTTTGAGGAGTTTTTTGAGGTACTGACCCTCAAACAGCTGGGTCGCCACAACAAGCCCATTGCCGTGTTCAATGTGGGTGGCTACTACGACGATCTGCGCACGCTGCTGGATAAGGCGGTGGAGGGCAAGTTTATGAAGGCGTGTTGTCACGAGCTGATGGCGTTCTTCGATGCGCCGGCGCCGATGCTGGACTATCTGGAGACGTGCGATACCACCCGGATGACCCCTGAACAGATGAAGTACCTTTGATATGCGGGCGGCACTCCCGAGGAAGCGGGAGTGCCGTTTTACTGTCGTGCGGCGCCGGAATCTATTCCTCAGAAGCCGAGGCTTTGCACCCACTCGGCGATCTCTGCTTCCGATACCCCGGAAGAGAATCTCCTGCCGGCGAGCCAGTTGCCGCTGCCCGCAGCCTCCCGAAGCAGTTCGGCGCTGTTCCCCAAATCGGAACTGGCCGATGTACAGAAGGGGATCACGGTTTTTGCCGTGAAGTCATTTGCTTGCACAAACCCATTAACAGGCCATGCGGCGATTCCCCACCAAATGGGATAGCCGATAAACACGGTGTCGTATGCGTCGAAGTTCTCCACCGTGGCGGCTGTCAGGGGAACCGTTCTTTCTGTGGGATGCTCGTGCTCGTAAACGACACGGCTGTTTTCGTCAGTCCAATTCAAATCTGCACTGCTGTAGGGTGTCTCGGGGACAAGTTCAAACAGATCGCCGCCTGTCGCAGAAGCAATATACGCGGCGGCTTCTTTTGTGTTTCCTGTGGCCGAGTAATACACGACCAATGTTTTGCTCAAGGAAGCGGTGTCTGCGCTCGATCCGTTTTCTTCAACGCCTGCCTGCACTGCTTGCGAAGTTTCGGATCGGCTGCCGGCGTTGTCCGCGCTTTGGCTGCCGCAGGCAGTCAGGGAGACCGTAAGCAAAATACAGATAATGAAAGATAAAACTTTTTTCATGGGCAATCTCCTTTACCAGCTTTTCTTTTCTTTGGCGCAGTCCTGCTGTCTTTTTCTCTCCTCCACCATGCCCACAAACCACTCGACCATGGACGGATCCTGATGGGAGAAGAAGGCGCTTTCGTTTTTGTCCAAAGCAGCAATGGCGGTCATGTCCGCATCCGACAGCATGAAATCAAAAACATCCAGATTTTCTTGCATACGTTCGATATGCGTGGACTTCGGGATCACGATCACGCCGCGCTGCACATTCCACCGAAGCATAACCTGTGCCGCAGTTTTTCCGTATTTTTCGCCGATCTGCAACAGGGTCGGATCGTTAAACGTACCCATACGCCCTTCTCCCAAAGGCGCCCAAGCCTCCAAACGGATATTGTACTTGTCTGCCCATACTTTTAAGTTGTTTTGCTGATGGAAAATGTGCGTTTCCATCTGATTGACCATGGGTTTGATCCGGTTAAACGATGCGAAATCGACCATACGATCCACATAAAAGTTTGAAATGCCGAGGGCACGAATTTTGCCCTCGTCGTACAATTCTTCCAGCGCTCTCCATGCGCCGTAAGTATCGGAGAACGGCTGATGCAGCAGAACCAGATCCAGATAATCCGTTTTCAGCTTGCGCAGAGATTCGGCAACGGAAGCTTTGGTCTGGGCATAGCCGTAGTGTTCGAGCCACACCTTGGTGGTCAGGAAGATCTCTTCCCTCGGTACATCGGATTTCTCTATGGCGGAGCCGACCTGCGCCTCGTTAAAATATGACTGCGCCGTGTCGATATGTCTGTAGCCCACTTTCAGTGCGTCCAGCACACAGCGCTCGCATTCTTCCTTTGTCACCTGATACACGCCGTAGCCCAAAATCGGCATTTTCACACCGTTGGATAGGGTTACATATTCCATTCTTAAACGCTCCTTCCCATCGCATAGGCTTCGTTGTAAGCGGGCGTATTTCGGACTTCTCCGACATTCCAAGCGCCGACGCCGTAGACGATGCCCGCTTCTCTTGCTCCGGAGAGGCAATCCTGCGTAAACCCACGGAACGCTTCCATGGTGCGGGCGAGATTGGCTTTTTCGGGATCCGCCGCCGTCAGGATAAAGTAGAAATCCTTGTTGCGCATTTGCGTGTATCTCGGCACGGTGCGGTCAATGCAGGTCTTCATCTGTCCGTCCATCGTGTAGAAATAGACGGGCGTTGCCAAAACGATCACGTCCGCTATGACCATTTTGTCGAGAATTTCCGCCATATCATCTTTTTGCACGCACTTGTGCGTGGTGTTGCACACACCGCAGCCACGGCAGTAGCCGATATTTCCGGACGATAGGAATATCTTTTCCACCCTATGACCGCTTTCCGCCGCACCCTCGGCAAATCGGTCGCACAGTATATCGGAGTTGCCGCCCTTTCTCGGACTTGCCGAAAGGATCAATACAGTTTTCTTTGCCATAAACAATCCCTCATTTCCATTTATTGTAGTCTTTCCCGGAAACAGGTTCGCACCATTCCGTTCTGCATTTTTCGCTTTTAGTGTAGCACGTTCTCCCTTGACACGGAATCTCCGATATGTTATCATAGTATAAACTTTTAGTTTATAGAGGCGCCGTATGTATAATCCCATGTTAAACACCTTTATTGCCGTCAGCGACTACGGAAGCTTTACCAAAGCGGCAGAGCATCTGTACATTTCACCGACTGCCGTTATGAAACAGATGAACACACTGGAAAGTCATCTGGGCTTAAAGCTGATCGAACGAACACCGTCAGGCGTTCGTATAACACCGGCCGGAAAGGTCATCTACCGGGACGCCAAGTTTATGATGGATTACGCCAAAAAGTCCATTGCCGCCGCCAAGGCTGCCACACATAAATATGATACCACCTTTTGTGTCGGGACGTCTTTGCTCAATCCGGCCAAACCCTTTATGGATTTGTGGTATAAGGTGAATCAGAGCTTCCCGGACTATAAACTGCACCTTGTCCCTTTTGAGGATAATCACGAGGGCATTCTGTCGGAAATCGAAAAACTGGGAGAAAAGTTTGATTTTCTGATCGGTGTCTGTGATTCCAAAGCGTGGCTGTCTTTGTGCAGTTTTTTGCCTCTTGGTAAATACAAAAAGATGATAGCCGTATCGAGAGAACATCCTCTTGCATCAAAAAAATGTGTGGACATTCAGGATTTGTACGGCGAAACACTTATGATGGTGTGCGCCGGCGATTCCGGCGTCAATGACCGCATACGCCTTGATTTGGAAAATAACCACCCGCAGATCCATATTGAAGATACCCCTCGGTTTTATGATCTGTCTGTCTTTAACCGCTGTGCGGAAACGGGAAACGTTCTGCTGACGATTGAATGCTGGCAGGACGTCCACCCCGGTTTGGTCTCTGTCCCGGTCAACTGGGAGTACAGCATTCCCTATGGCTTGCTGTACAGCCTTCGTGCGCCGGAGGATGTACTGCGGTTTGTCCAAGCGGCGGAGCGCATCTCCCGTGAGACGGAATAGCGCAGGGAGCACGTTTTATCGCCGCACAGAAGTGATTGACAGCGCAGAGGGATGATGATACAATAGTATAAACTATTTTGAGAAAGTGTGATCCTATGCACAAGGAAAAAAAGAATGTGCCCATGCAGTTTCTCCTGCGCTTTTTGGAGGGAATCCTGATCGGCACGGGCGGCATTTTGCCCGGTGTCAGCGGCGGCGCACTTTGCGTGGTGTTCGGAATTTACCGACCGCTGATGGAGCTGTTTTCCAACCCCTTTAAAAACCTCAAAAAATACTTCTGGATGCTCTTTCCCTACGGGCTGGGCATCGGCGTTGGGTTCATCGGGCTTGCGGGACTGGTGGACTACGTCCTGCGTACCCACGAAGCACTGGCGGTATGCGCCTTTGTGGGGCTGATTCTCGGCATGGTGCCGCAGCTGTTTCGCGATGCGGGCGAGCAGGGCAGGGGCAAGGGCGACTGGGTGGCGCTGAGCATCAGTTTTGCTTTGCTGACGGCGCTGTTTCTGTATCTGCGCTACGGCGCCGGGATGCACATTGTGCCCAATGTGGGCTGGTGGCTGGTGTGCGGCGCAATTTGGGGACTGAATGTGATCCTGCCCGGCATGAGCTCCTCCTCCATGCTGATCTTCCTCGGGCTGTATCAACCCATGCTTGCGGGCATCTCCCGCTTTTCCATGCAGGTGATCCTGCCCATCGGTGCAGGCGCTGTGCTGGTGATCCTCACACTTTCCAAGGCGGTCAATGCCCTGTTTTCCAAGCACTATGCGCGGATGTATCACGTCATCCTCGGCGCCGTATTGGCGACCGTTGTGCCGCTGATCCCCATTCATTTTTCCGGCGTGTGGGATGTGGTGCTGGATGCGCTGTGCATTGCGGGGGGATTTGTGGTTTCCCTGCTTCTGAACAAGGTCAGCCAAAAGTACCTGCACAAGGCCGAGACGCAGGACGGGGCGAGCGAAAATACTTAAAGATCAATGGTATTTTGCATTGACATTTTCGTGGAACGTGTTATAATTATATTTGCACATGGCGAATAATTTTGTAGGATGCCGTGCAGAAACAAAAATAGAAAAGGAGAAGCAAGATGAAGCAAATCAACATCCTGCGCAAAGCAAAGAAAGTACTGCTGTTCGGTCTTGTCGGCCTGCTGACACTGGTCAGCGGTATGCTGAACAACGTCATGAACGGCGATGTGTACCCCTGCAAGTCCGTGGATCGCACGGTGGGACTGGACGCCATGGAGCGCAGTCAGGGCGTGACAACGGACGGCGAAAGCTGGATCTTCAGCGGCAAGACGTCTTTGGTGCGTGTTTCCCTCGACAATGAGGAGATCCTTGCGCTGAACAAAGAGGCGATCCCGCAGGAATTCGAGCAGTACGGCAGCGCCCATATCGGCGGCATCAGCTTTGCTAACGGCTATGTCTACGCCGCCATCGAGGACAGCAAGGTTTGGGAAAATCCCATCGTGGCGCTGTTCGACGTGGAAACTTTGGCGTTTACGGGCAAGTATGTCCTCCTTCCCGGCAAGGGGAGCGAGAGCGAGTATGCCCTGACCCGTGGTGTGCCGTGGGTGACCTGCGACATTGACAACGGTTGCTTCTATGTGGGCGAGTGCCGCAACACCAAGGAACTGTACGCCTTTGACTTGGAAACCTTTGCATACATCAAAACGATTCCGCTGGAAACAGAGGTGGACCGCATTCAGGGCGCCGAGATGTACAACGGCAGACTGTACGCCGCCACCAACGATGCGACCCGTGCCGTCTATCAGATCAGCCTGCGCACGGGCGAGGTGGTCAAGTACTTTGACCGCATTCTGTACCAGCCGAAGTGGATCGAGAATTTCGGCGGTGAGGGCGAGGACATCACTGTTCTGCCCATGGCGGACGGCACGGTGTTCCACGCTTTGAACATCGGCGCCATGTTCATCGACGCCAACCTGCGCCACTATGCGCCGGTTCCCGGCATCGACACTGCGCCGGAAAATGTCCCTGAGGACGACCCCGTTTATCCGCCTCGCCCTCAGGTCACCTACCTCGACAAGTTCGTATTGGATATTCTGAAGGGCGATGCCTACACCATGCAGGCAGAGATGAGTGCAGAGGACACGACGATTCCCTTTACCACCTACAAGGATGGGGACAACAGTGCAACCAAGGTGCGTTTGGGCGCACTTGCGGGCGCAGATTTGCCGAGCCTCGGCGGACTGGATGAAGTACGGGTCGTCATCAAGGATTCCAAGCTCTATATCGCATGGGCGACCGGCTATGTACAGATGGAGGATCAGGACATGGAGGACGTCATCAACTCCATGAAGGATATGGACGTGAACGAAATGTTCCGCACCGATGCATTGCAGTACGCCGGTGTGACCAGCGGCACGGGCTATGTCTGCGAGAGCTACCATATTCCCGAGGAGAATTTGGGCTATAACTTCTACTTCACCAGCAGCGGCATCACCCGCATGGAAGTGGTGGATCTGGAAACACGGCAGGTGGTGGAGACCATGAGCGTCACCCTGAAAACCGGCGTTTCGGACAAGAATGCCTTCAATCTCAGCGGCAAAAAGTACACCATGGAAGAGTTTGAACAGATGTTTGAAGGCATGGCAGGCTAAACATGAAACAACAAGCAGCACGGTGAAAAAAGCCGTGCTGTTTTCTTGCTTTTTGGGGCATATTGTGCTATAGTTAATGGGTCAGAAAGGAAGCGATCACTATGGCCTCGGGCATCCCCCATATTCTCAAACAACGAAACCTGCACAAGCCGCCTCTGCGTTTCCGTGAGGACGGCACCTTTCATATTCTGCAGCTGACGGACATCCACCTTGTCGATCCCGAAATGGACGATGACCTCGACCGCAGTATCCCGGAAGCAAACGAAAAAAAGACGCTGTTCGTGATGCAGTCGTGTGTCGAGCGCACGAAACCCGACTTGGTTGTCCTGACCGGTGACATCATCAGCGGCTACTGGGAAGAGTTGACATACGACTATTTATATAAGGTTATCCGCAAGATCTGCGGTGTGTTTGAAAAGTACAATGTTCCCTTTGCACTCGTGTTCGGCAACCACGACAGCGAGCTGAACTTCCACCGGGAGATACAAATGACCCTGTATCTGGAGTCCCCCCTGTGCTACGGCACCCTCAACGCCGAGGACATGACGGGGTGCGGCACCTACAATTTGCCGGTGCTGTCCTCGGACGGGACGCACAAGGCGTACAACCTTTGGCTCATTGACTCCAACGACTATGACCGTGACCAAGCAGGCAAATTCCAGCATGGGTACGACTATGTGCACGAGGATCAGATCGCATGGTACGAAAAGACGTCTGCGGCTCTGCGTGCCGAAAACGGCGGAGAGCCTTTGCCGTCGATTTTGTTCCAGCATATTCCTGTCGAGCAGGAGTGGGATTTGGTCGAGACGCTTGATGCGCCCGTGCAGGGTGTGCCCGGTTTCCAAACGGGCGAAGGCAAATATCATGTTATCCCCACTGCCCGCTGCGGCAGACTGCGTGAGGATCCCTCTCCGCCTGCCGGTCACCACAGAGAACAGTTCGATAGCTGGAAAAAGATGGGAGATATCGTTGCGGCATTTTTCGGTCATGACCATGTGAATGATTTTGTCGTCGAAAAGGATGGTATTTTGCTTGTGCAAACGCTCTGCGCCGGGTACTGGACCTACGGTACCGAGCGCGGCGGTCGGGAGATTATTTTACAGGAAAACAATCCAAAAGAGATTTTGACCGAATCCATCGAGGTTTTTAAAGAGTAATCATGCAGGAACAAGAACAGCAAACGCACAAACGCCGCGTGCGCTACAGCGGAACGCACCCAAGGCGTTTTGAGGAAAAATACAAGGAGCACGACCCCGAAAAATACAAGGACGATGTGGAGAAAATTCTCCGCAGCGGCAAGACCCCGGCGGGGATGCATATCCCGATCATGGTCGAAGAGATTCTGGATTTTTTGCAGATTCAGCCCGGTCAGGTCGGCTGGGACGCAACCCTCGGCTACGGCGGACACACCGGAAAAATGCTGGAGTGCTTGCAGGGACAGGGGCATCTGTATGCGACGGATGTGGATCCCATCGAGTCCGAAAAGACGAAGGC
>JBJEQK010000148.1:0-8145 GCA_051881715.1 Acutalibacteraceae bacterium | reverse complement strand
GGTTCCCCACGCCAAAACAGTCCACCGGACTGTTTTGGCTCCCCTCCTGCGCTTCGGGTGTTGTAAGGATTTCGCCGACTGCGGTCGGCGACCAAAGGCACCGCCTTTGGAATCCGCAAGCCTTTAAAAAGGCTTGAGCGAAACTTTTAATCCCACAAAATCCGTGATGAACCTACTTTTTTGTGGGATATTTTATTTTGCGCTGACGACCCCTTCGATGGCACGACCAAGCTCGATGCGCACGGCGGCAAACTGTGCGTCGGAAAGGGTGTAGTGCTCAAGATCCTTTGTGATCTTGCCGATCATGCGGTCGGTGTATTCCTCCCCAAGAAGCAGCTTGGCAAAGGTGAGGTACTCGTAGTCCTCGATGCCGTTGGTCACCGCCTCCAGACGCAGGCTGGAGATGGGTCCGTTTATGTCGAACTTGTTGCCGTTATACAGCAGGGAGCCGTCGCCGTAGGTATCGTCCCCCGTCCACGGCGTTGTCCATGCGGATGACCAAGGGTCGTAGTGGACGTCTTTCCAGTAGGTGGTGTCCCAATACAGCAGACCCTCCACATCGTAGTCCATTTGCTGCCAGAAAAGGATGCGGTGTTTGATGCCGTCCCAGTGGGTGAACAGGTTGCAGTAGTCCCCTTGGGGTGCACAGCAGACGTACCACCACGCTCTGTCGCCGGAAGCGACTCTGTCCGCCACCGCCTGACGGTGGTTTTTGTTTGCATACATCTGGGAGCCGGAGCAGATGATGTTGCTTCTCCCCTTTTGCAGTTCGATGCCCGTGGTGGTCTGTCCGCCGATCTCGATCTCGTCCACGAAGAAGGGCGTTGCCATATTATACCCGGGGCAAAGTCTTTGCAGGCGGTCGGTGATCTCGTTGTAGCGGGCGAAATGCGCCTCGCTGGACGGTTCGTCAATGGGATAGAAATACGCCTTTTTTGCCCACGCCTCGTTGGAGGTCACCTTGGCGTAATACTGCTGCAGCAGAGCGTCGTCCGAGGAATAGGGCACCACAAAGGACGTGATGCGCGGGTCGCTCATGTAGGCGTCCGCTTCGTCGCTGAGGATGTCCACGGGGAGATTGTAGGCCGAGATCTTGTGATCCGCAAGAAATTCATAGTACGTTTCGTACAACGCCTGCGCTTCGGTGCTGTCGGGAGCAACGCCGTGGGCTTTGGCGATGCAGTACTTGTTCAGTCCCATGGACGTGGTGCAGGACGGCGTCTGCGGGAGCGTGAAATCCCAAACGTACGCCTTGACTTCAACGGTGATCTTTTCCCTTTCCTTGTCCTCCTCATTGGCATTTTTAAGGTGGATCTGCGCCGTGTACAGTCCCGAGGGCGTGTCTGCATCGGAGCGCACGCTGATGTAGAACGGCGTGTTGTTCTCGGCGCGCATGGTGCAAGTGCTGTTCGCCGTCACGGGGACGAGGGCATCGGGGTAGGTGCTGTTGAGCAGGGAGGCTTCGTCGGTCTGGACATAGTATTCCTGAAAGAGCTGCGCAGGCAGGACATGGCCGTTTTCATCGGTGAAATCGGTCATGCTGACCTGCATCTTGGAGCGGGATGCCCGCATACGGAAAGCGATCTGACACGCTTCCCGCTCGTTTTTGGCGAGGTACATGGTGTAACCGGGCGTTTTGTCGATGGTGCCGGTTCGGTTGATCTTAACGGTGGGGTCGTAGAAAGAATAGGACACCATGGACAGGTAGGAATCGTAGCAGCCCCGGATGCTCACGCCGATCCCCGCCGACTGCGCCAGCAGCAGGAGAAACGAAGTGAAGACACACAGGGATTTTTTCAGATTGTTTTGCACAGCGGAGAGCCAAAAGGACATGGAAAAACCTCCTTTGTTTTAAAAGAGCATAGCACAGTTGCGGGAAAAAGTAAACATCTATTCCAAAAGCAAAACACTGTCCGGCGCTACAGCAGGGCGGCGATCTCCCGCAAAGTGCGCACGGTGTGCTCCACGGGCAGGTTTTCGGGGACGGGTTTGCCGTCGGGATTGTAGTAGCAGGTGTGCAGCCCTGCCCGGATGCCGCCGCGAATGTCCGAGGACAGGGAGTCGCCGACGATCATCACCTCCTGCGGACAGGCGTGCAGACGGCGCAGGCATTCGCCGAAAAATTCCGGCGCCGGCTTGGAAAAGCCGATCTCCTCCGACGCAAAAACCGCTTCAAAATACGGCAGCATTCCCGCCAAAGTCAGGCGGTGGATCTGCTGGTCAAGGGGACCGTTGCTGGCGGCACAGAGGGTGTATTTCCCGTGCAGGCTTTGCAGCAGCTCCAAGGCGCCGTCTATCAGAATGGCGCTGTCGAAAAGCGCCGCTTTGAAGTATTCCTCGAACAGAACGCCGTCGAAGCGGATGCCCAGTTCTGCAAAGATGCGGTTCCAGCGCACCTGCTCCAGTTCCGGCAGGGTCATCTCGCCCCGCTCAATGGCGCCCCAAAGCAAAGCGTTGTGCCGGGCAAAAACGGTGTACATCTGCGGCGTGTACGCCGGCAGACCGAACTTGCGAAAGCCGTCCCGCATGGCACGCTTCACATACTCGTCGAAGCTCAGCAGGGTGTTGTCGATGTCCAACAAAATATATTGCAGCATTTGTCCGTCTCCTTTATGCATAGCGTAAACCAAGGGACGCCCTTTGTCAAGCCCTGCGGCACCGGGCAGACGGACGAAAACCCGCACGCATAAAGCATACAAAAAGCAGACGCAGACGCTGCACTGCGCAGCGAAACTCCGTCTGCTGTTCTTTTAATTTGTTAAAACCGCAATGTCATGCCGTCATAGGCGGCGCGCACATCCGCATTGCGCAGAGCGGCTTCGGTCTGTTCGCGGGTGCCGTGCAGGGAGCGGGAAAAGTGGGACGCCACGATCACGCCGTCCTTTTCCACGATTTTGCATTCACGCAGCTGCTGAACCATCATGCGCAGTGTCGGAATGGAATTGTGCTCAAAAATGCGCAGATCAGACCGATCCCCCACCGTGCAGTCCAGCACCATTACGCTGAATTGATGCTGCCGCAATTCGTCCCAAGTCGGCCGCAGGAACCATGCGCCGTCCATGCCGTAAAAGAGCTTTTTGCGGTCGGGGGTGCGGATGATGTAGTGGCAAGCCTGCCGGTTATCCTGCAGGATAACGTCGTGGTTGGCGAGCACGGGCAGGATATTGTATTTGCCGAGGGAAAAGGGTTCGTAGGGCGTCACGGGGATATACTCGATATGGGCGTGTTCGCCCAAAGCTTCCCGCGCCCAGCCGTCGCACGCCACACGCAGGTGCCGGCTCTCTGCCAGCCGCAAAAGGCTTTCGGGACAGAAATGGTCGTCGTGGTCGTGGGTGATCAGCACATCGGTCACACCGTCCAGAACCTGCGGATCTTCGCACCGGGCGAAGTCCCAGATGTGCGGTCCGCAGTCGAGCAGCAGATGACCGTTCAGCAGGGCGGCGGATTTGCGGCGAAAGAACGCTTCCCGCCGGCGCAGATCCCAGTCTGCGGCGCCGCTGCCGAGAAAGAGCAGTTCGTTCATACGAGATCTCCTTTCCAAAACGCCGATTTTGCGGATCATGCTTTTTGGCGCAGATACGTGCTGCGTTGCTGATCCTGAATCTTTGCGATCTTCTTCTTGTAGTACACGGCGGTCAGGAGCATGGCGATAGCCTGATAGGCGAGCATGATAACGTAGCCGGTGTAGTCGGCGGACAGGGCGTTGCCGTCGTGCTGAATGTGGAGCATATCAAAAATGTAGGTGAACGCAACGTGGTCAAAGATGCAGACCCAGATACTGCCTGTGGCACGGCGCAGCATACCCAGCTTCAGGGCGGTGAGCATTTCGTACACCAGCAGGAAAAGCACCAGCACCACAAACTGCTTGTTGACGTAGCTGTCGCCGGCGTAGAGGACGATGCGCAGAACGGGGATCAGGTACCAGAAGGTATACAGTCCCGCCTGCATGAAGTTGACGGCGGCAAAGGGGAAGGAGCGGGCGGCAAGGGTCAGCAGCAGCCCACGGAACGCCATCTCATAGAACAGGGCGTGGACGAGGGAGACGAACAGACCGAACAGCACCCAAAAAAGGAACGTCTTTGTGCCTGCCAGAGAGTAGGCGTTTTCCGTCTGGTCGTAGTAGATGGCAAGGTTCGGGTGCCGGTCGCTGAAATACAGATACGCAAGGGGATAGACGATCAGGGTCGGGACGGCGTTCAGGACGGCGGCGATGCCCAGTCCCTTGCCGAACTTGTGCTTGGAGAACAGCATACCGATCGTTTCCAGCGGCTTGTTGTCCAGACGAATGTACAACAGCAGGATGAAAAGACCGCCGATACAGGAAACCAGACCCATAGTGTTGTACAGCCGGGGAATGATATACAGCTCCTCCACCACTCTGAGGATCAGGAACAAAAAGAAGCTTGCCGTGAGTTTGCGCACTGTTTTGGCTTTCTTGGCGTTCATAAAAACCCCTCCAATTTTGAAATATATACTATTATATCTTCTCGGCGGTCGGCTGTCAAGCAAGGAAGGTGCACAACTTTTTTTAGGATAGGTCTTGTATTTATGCAAAAAAAACTGTATAATATATGCAGTTTATTGTGAGGTTGTATGACCTCGGTACAGAATAGGGTGGAATTACTATGCTCGGCAAATATGTTCGGGTCCGTGTCACGAAGCCGATTCATTCCAAAAGCGAACAATTCGGGTTTGAATACGGGCTCAATTTCGGTACCGTCGAGGGCGGCAGACAGTTTGACAACAAAAACATCCGCGGCGCATTTATCATGGGCATCGCACGCCCGGTGCGTACCTTTGACGGGCGGGTCATCGCCATCGTGCGCAGGAGCGGCGAGGGTGGCTGCTACATCATCGTTGCGCCCAAGAGCACCCGCTTCATCGACACCCAGATCCGCGAGTCCATCGGCTTCGCCATGGGGGACACGCCCTACGAGCTGACGTGTCTGTACGAGCATTCCTGCGGCGCGGTGGTCTACCGCATTATCCACGACGAGCTGCGGTTTTTGCTGATTAAAAATAAACGAAGCGCCCACTGGGGATTCCCCAAGGGTCATGTGGAGATGGGCGAAACGCCCGAGCAGACGGCGACCCGGGAGGTGCTGGAGGAGACGGGCATCCACATCCGCATTTTGCCGGACTTCTCTTACAAGTCCGAGTATACCATCCAGGGCAAGGTGGAAAAGAGCGTCGTCATCTTTCTGGCGGGTACCAAGGACGTGCAGACCATCATCCAGCGTGAGGAGATCGACGACTACATCTGGCTCAACTATGACCGGGCGGTGGATATGCTCCGCTTCGACAACGACAAAACCATCCTCACCAACGCCAAAAACTTCCTTTTGGAACGCAAGATCGTGGAAAACGTGATCGTTTGACACCCTTCCGCTGATGCGCATTGCCGTGTCAGCGGATTTTTTGTGCCCGCTGCAAAAGGAAAAAATAGTTGACAAAGCGCAATATATACTTTACGATATATACATATTCTGCACATATGCGGCATACAGCGCAAAAAATTTTTGATTTTTTTCAAAATTTTTAGAACCTTTTCCCCCGCTCATCTGTCTTATAGGGGAAAGGAGTTGAGAAAATGGGTCATGGATGCGCTCATCAGACAGGCGCTGCGCCTTGCCGCCGCCGAAAATACCCTCAGCAGTGAAGAGAAGAAAAAAATATTGTCTGCCGTTTTGTCCATGTTCTTTAGAAATGGCAGAAAGAAAAAGGATGGTTCATAGTGGATGGGAACAAAAAGGAGATCGCACAGTGGGTGCGCCGATTGCAAAGCGGCGACATGGAGGCGTTCAACAGCCTGTACGCCGCCACGAATGACTCCGGCTATTTCACCGCGCTGAAGATCCTTAAGGACCCGGACGAGGCACAGGATGTACTGCAGGAAAGCTACATCGCCGTACTGGAAAAGATCGGGGATCTGCAATCGCCGGAAACCTTCGTCAGTTGGTTCCACCAAATCGTGGCCAACCGGGCGAAAAACGCTCTGGTCAAAAAGAAACCGGCGCTGTTTCAGACGCAGGAGCAGGAGCAGGCGTACACCGACTTTGTCCCCGATGCGGACGAAGCCTTTCAGCCGCAGGCGAGTGTGGATCAGGCGGATCTGCGGGATCAGGTCATGCAGATCGTGGACGGCTTGTCCGATGACAAACGTGCCTGCGTGCTGTTGTTCTACTACAACGAGCTGAGCATCGCCGACATCGCCGCGACCATGGAGGTGCCCGAGAACACGGTCAAGACCCGGCTGTTTCAGGCGAGAAAGGACATCCGCAAGGGCGTAGAGGCGCTGCAGAAGAAGAATGTCTGTCTGCGCAGTGCGGCGCCGGTTTCGCTGGTCATCTGGGCACTGCGCATGGCGCAGAAGTCCGAGGGCGGCGCCTTTTCGGCGGGACCTGCGGCGGCGCTGGTTTTGCAGGAAGTCACCGCCGCGTCTGCCGGGACAGCGGCAGCCGGTGCGGCGGGAACAGCGGCGGCCGGTGCGGCACAGGCGGCAACGACAGCCGGAACCTTAGTGGCAAAGCTTACGGCCATGACGGCGGCGCAGAAAGTGATCGCCGGCGTGGTGGCGGCAGGCATCGTCACGGGCGCCGCCGCAGGGACAACGGCAGTCGTGCGAAACAGAGAACCCCATGCCGAGCCGGCGGCACAGGCAGTCGTCTCCGTGACAGAACCGGCGGCAACGGTGCCGCAGACGTGGGAAACCGTGCAGGACGTTGCGCTGACCGAAATGCAGACGGTGCAGATGGAAACGGTGACGGAAACCGCCGTCCCCTCCCGGCGGGAGGAAACGCAGAGCACGACCGTTTCGCAGACGGCGGCGAAAGGGACGGCGACCGCCACGGCAAATACTACGGTGCGTGCGACCGGCTTCACGGTGCCGAGTACGGCGTCCACGACGAAAGCACAGACGACCGCCGCGACCACCACGCAGAGGGCGACCACCACCACGCAAAAGGCGAGCGAAACGACCACGACCACAACTGCCCCGACTGCGAACACGCCCGCCCTCACCCCTGCACCCACCACGACAACGACCACCGCCACGACAACCACGACAACAACCACCACGAAGCCGAAGGGCACGGCGACAGTGACCGTGCACTATTCCGTGGCGGACTACGGGGACAGCGGCTCCGTCACTTTCACCGTGGAGGAGGGCAGTGCCATCACCACGGACATGGTTATCGCTGCGGTGCGCAGCAAGCTGGAGCCGATCTACGGCAGCGGAATCGAAGTGTTCCTACGCTCCGGCAGTGCGGTCGCTGCCGCCGAACCCACGGCATACAACTATGAAGTCATGGTACTTGAAGAATAAGAAAGGAAAAATACTACGATCCGTAAAATCACAGCGGCACTGCTCTGCGCCCTGATGCTTCTGTCTGCACCGATGGGAATGAACTTCCCCGGCGGCTTTGCCCTGACCGCCAGCGCCTCCGGCTACAGCGGCACCTGCGGCAAGAATCTGACATGGACACTGGACACCACCACCGGCATCCTTACCATCACGGGGACAGGAGAGATGGAGGACTATAGTTGGGATGATTCTGCCCCATGGTACAACTACAACAACTTAATCCGAAAAGTACAGATTGCAGACGGCGTGACGAGCATTGGGGACTGTGCATTTGTTAACTGTACTTCCCTAATAGGCATCACAATCCCGGACAGCGTGACAAGCATTAGGGAGTGGGCATTTGACGACTGTATGTCCCTGACAAACATTCTCATCCCGGACAGCGTGACGAGCATAAGAGATGGTGCATTCTGCGAATGTACTTCTCTGACAGATATTACCATCCCGAACAGCGTGACGAGTATAGGAGAGGATGCGTTTTGGGGGTGTAGATCGCTAACCGGCGTCACCATCCCGAACAGTGTGACGAGCATTGGGAATGGTGCGTTCGAGTACTGTACATCCCTAACCGGCATCACAGTGGATACGGCAAATCTGTTTTATTCCAGCGATGGTAGTGGTGTTTTGTATGATAAAAACAAAACCGCTCTAATCCAGTTCCCTGCCGGCAGCACGCTCACAGAATACACGATTCCGAACAGCGTGACGAGTATTGGGGATGGTGCATTTGACGACTGTATGTCCCTGACAAACATTCTCATCCCGGACAGCGTGACGAGCAT
>JBJEQK010000147.1:0-1979 GCA_051881715.1 Acutalibacteraceae bacterium | reverse complement strand
CTTCGCCGGAATGTTCTCAACGCTGGTTGAGTTGGGCGTTTACTACGTTTTGCTGTACACGGTTTTCAAAAACATCAAGGGTGATCCCATCGACATCTTGGGGCTTCTGCATTACGATGCCAAGGGTGTTTTCTGGGCGTTTGTGATTTCGACCACCATCGGCTATATCATCGCGTTCATCATGAACCGCAAGACCACCTTCAACGCGGATTCCAACGTGGCAGTCAGTGCAATTCTGTACACCCTGATGGTGATCTTCACTATTTTTGCCACCGCATGGATCGGTGCAAAAATCAAGGACTACAGCACCATGAAGGCTGCCGCCGCAGCTGCGGAAAATATTGCCGCCCGCTGGGAATTTGTCGGCAACAATCTCGGCAAACCCTTTGCTGCCGCCGTTGCAACTTGCTGGACTTATCCTCTGAACCGCTTTGTGATTCACCGCAAGAGAAAGTAATTTGCTATGAAACCCACAGATTTTTCTGCTTTTTTTACAGACTACATACCGAACAAAAATATGCTCGCTGCCTTTCAGGGCGGCGAGCTTATTGACATTTCTGCGGACAGCGAAAAGCGCAGTCTGCGTCTGGAAGCGAATTTCCCGAAGCCGTTTTCCTATGCGGAGATTGCCGCTTTGGCCGCTGTACTGAAAGAACAGCTGATGCTCTCGGAGCTGAAATTTGCCTATCATTTTCCGAAAGAGACGTTTAATACCGTCACGCTGAAGTTCCTTTTGCCGGAGCTTGCACGGCTGGTTCCTTCCGTCAACGGATTTCTGAACGACGCTGAGTTCAGCGACGATGACGCAGATATCCTTGTCACGCTGCACCACGGCGGCAAAGATGTTTTGGAAAAGTCCGGCGCACACACAAAGTTCAGCCATCTTTTGATGATGCGTTTCGGCGTCAAGCGCGGCGTTGCTTTCAAGGAAACGCAAAAAATGGACACCGAGAGCGAGGAGTATGTCCGCATTCAGGAGAGCGTGCGCAATCTGCGTATTGCAGAGCCGGAGCCGGAACCGCAGGCGCCGGAGAAGGAAGAGATGTCCTTTGACGAATTGCCAATTTCCCTCAAGGACGCCAAAGCCATCTATGGCAACAGTCAGATCCGTTCCAAGCCGCAAACCATCAAGAGCATCTCTCCCCTTTCCGATACGGTCGTTGTTTGGGGCGATATTTTCGGGCTGGAATCCAAGGAAACGAAAAACGGAGACCGCATGATCTTCACGTTCAACATCACGGATTATACCAGCTCCTACACCGTCAAGATCTTTGAACGCAAGGAAAACTGCGAGGAATTGTCCAAGGAACTGAAAAACGGCATCACGGTACTGCTGCGCGGCGTTGTCCGCGAGGACGACTTTATGCATATGTCGCTGATCAATGCCAAGGCGATCACGCTTGTACATAAAATCCCCAAAACAGACAATGCGCCGGTGAAGCGTGTGGAACTGCATTTGCACACCAATATGTCCGCCATGGACGGAATGACCAGCGCAGAAAAGCTGGTCAAGCGTGCGGCGGAGTGGGGACATAAAGCCATCGCCATCACGGATCATGGCGTTGTGCAGGCATTCCCCGAGGCCATGAATGCCGCAAGAGCCACCGGCGTCAAGATCATTTACGGCATGGAGGGCTACCTTGTGGACGACAAGGTGCCCGTTGTCCGCGGCAAGGACACAACCGATTTTAACGGAACCTTTATCGTGTTCGACGTGGAGACGACCGGGCTTAGCAAGCAGCGGGACAGACTGACGGAAATCGGCGCCGTGCGAATTGTCAACGGCGAGATTACGGACACGTTCAACACCTTTGTCAATCCTCTGATCCCGATTCCTGAAAAGATCACCAAGCTGACCGGGATCACGGATGACATGGTTGCCGATGCACCTGTGGAGGATGAGGCAGTTCGTGCCTTTTTCGACTTTTGCGGCGATGCGCCCCTGGTGGCGCACAATGCGTCCTTCGATACCGGCTTTT
>JBJEQK010000146.1:0-31553 GCA_051881715.1 Acutalibacteraceae bacterium | reverse complement strand
CATGAAAAAAGCACTCTGTCTCATTCTCGCACTCGTATTCGTCTGCTCCCTCGCTGCTTGCGGCGCCGAGAGCGGCAAATCCGTCCCCGTCATCGGCATCAGCCAGTACGGCGAGCACGCCTCGCTGGACAACTGCCGCGAGGGCTTCCTGGCAGGTCTTGCCGAAGCCGGTCTCGTGGAAGGTACCGACTACACCTACGACTACCAGAACGCCGGGTTCGATGACAACATCGCAACCCAGATCGCCCAGAACTTCTCGTCCAAAAATGTCGCACTCATGTGCGCCATCGCCACCCCTGCCGCCACGGCTTGCTATGCCGCCGCAGAGGACAAGGACATCCCCGTTGTTTTCACCGCCATCACCGACCCCGTACAGGCGCACCTGGACAGCGGCAACATCACCGGCACCTCCGACAAGCTGCCCGTGGACGCCCAGCTGGAGCTGATCCGTGCCCTGCAGCCGGACGCCAAGACCATCGGCATCCTCTACACCACCAGCGAGCCGAACTCCGTTTCCGCCATCGCCGAATATGAGGAAAAGGCGCCTGCATACGGCTTCACCATCGAAGCGCTGGGCGTCACCGCCCAGTCCGAGGTCACCCAAGGTGCCGATACCCTCATCCGCAAGGGTGTGGACTGCTTCTCCAACCTCACCGACAACAATGTGGTCGGCGTTTTGGCGTCCATCCTCGAAAAGACCAACGAAGCCGGCATCCCCGTCTACGGCAGTGAAATCGAGCAGGTAAAGCTCGGCTGTGTCGCCTGCGCCGGCATCGACTACTTCCTGCTGGGCAAGGACACCGGCGCCATGGCGGCAAAGATCCTGCGGGGTGAAGCGAAGGCATCCGAGATGGAATACAAAACTATCTCCGAGTATGCCTACTACACCAACTCCGCCGCCCTCGCACAGATGCAGATCACCGTTCCCGACAGCATTGCTTCCACCATGCAGGATGTAGCCGCATAAAGGAGCGCCTATGACAGACCTCATCATCAGCACCCTGACCCAGGGCTTCATTTACGCCCTGCTGTCCTACGGTGTGTTCATCACCTACAAAATCCTCGACTTCCCCGACCTGACCGTGGACGGCAGTTTCCCTCTGGGCGCCGCCGTCACCGCCGTGCTTTTGACCCGTGGCGTACACCCCTACCTCACTCTCCCCATCGCCCTTGCCGTCGGTGCGCTGGCGGGACTGGTCACCGGTCTTATTCACGTCCGAGGTCATGTGCGCGACCTGCTGGCGGGCATCATCACCATGACGGCGCTGTTCTCCATCAACTTGCAGATCGCCGGCTCCAATTTGACCGTGGAGCGCAAGGTAGACACCATTTTCAATCTGCCGTTTTTGAGCGGCATCTCCCTGCTGTACCGCAAGCTGATCGTTTCTTTCGTGCTGGCGCTTTTGTGCAAGCTGATCCTGGACGCCTATTTCCGCACCAAAAACGGTCTGCTTCTGCGCGCTGTTGGCGACAACAGCACCCTCGTCACCTCTTTGGCCAAGGACATGGGCAGTGTCAAGATCCTTGGTCTCGTCATTTCCAACGCCCTCGTTGCTCTGGCAGGCTGTGTGGTCTGCCACGAACAGCGTTCCTTCTCCGCCACTATGGGCACGGGGCAGGTCGTGTTCGGTCTCGCCACCGTCATCATCGGCTCCACTCTGTTCAAAAAACTGGGCTTCGTCAAGGGCACCACAGCGGCGGCAGTGGGCAGTATTCTGTACAAGATCTGCATCCAGTGCGCCATCAGCCTCGGCTTGCCCGCAAACTTCCTGAAGCTGATCACAGCGGTGCTGTTCCTGCTTATTTTGCTGGCAGGCAATCTGCGAAAGGGGGAAAAGAGCCGTGCTTGAGCTATGCAACATCACAAAGGTCTTTAACCCCGGCACCGTCACGGAAACCACCGTTTTTTCGGACTTTTCCCTGTCTGTGCAGAAAGGAGAATTTGTCTCCATGGTCGGGAGCAACGGCAGCGGCAAAACCACGCTTTTGAATATCCTTTGCGGCAGTGTTGCGCCGACTTCCGGCGAAGTGCGCATCGGCGGAAAAGTCGTCAACCGTCAAAAGGATTATGAGCGGTACCGCACCATCGGCCGTGTCTATCAGGATCCTTCCCTGGGCACCTGCCCGTCCCTGACTGTGTTTGAGAACCTCTCCCTTGCCGACAACAAGGGCAAGCGCTTCGGTCTCTCTGCCGGCGTCAACAAAAAACGCCAGCCGTTCTACAGAGAACAGCTGGCAGCATTGGGACTGGGCTTGGAGGACAAAATGCACGTGCGCATGGGTGCGCTGTCCGGCGGTCAGCGGCAGGCCGTCGCCCTGCTGATGGCGACACTCACCCCGCTGGATGTGCTGATTCTCGACGAACACACGGCGGCACTCGATCCCCGCACGGCAGAAACCATTATGGAG
Source organism: Acutalibacteraceae bacterium (assembly GCA_051881715.1). GTDB lineage: Bacteria > Bacillota > Clostridia > Oscillospirales > Acutalibacteraceae > UBA1425. The sequence continues at coordinate 29,144 of JBJEQK010000146.1, read as the reverse complement.
CTGACCGATCGTATTGTCCGGGAAAAACAGCTGACGGCGCTGATGGTCACCCACAACCTGCGCTACGCCGCCGAATACGGCACACGACTGCTGATGCTGGACAAGGGGCAGATCGTGCTGGACGTTTCCGGCGAAGAAAAGAAAACGACCACCACCGAATCCATTTTGCAGATCTTTAACCGCATCAGTATCGAGTGCGGAAACTGAATCGGGATTGCGGTATTGCATGAATACAAAAAACGGGGTTCGCGCCTTTTTGCGAAACCCCGTTCTTTTTATGTTTGCCGTGCAAACTATGCACGGTGCAGTCACAGGATGTTGTTGATGTTTACGAAAACAGTAACGATGCATCCTCGCCGGAACCAAGTCTTTCGAAGATTCCCACAGATGCTTTGCCGTCCCCTCTGCTGCCGTAATCACCGAAAGGAACAGGACACACAGAAAAGCCGAGATCATTTACTGCACAGCATTTTCTCCTGAAGTGATTGCGCAAAGACAGACCAAAGGTCGTTTTGTCCATTGTATATGCGCAGCCATCACGCCCATCCGTGCAGACATTATCTATGCCGTCTTCTGAACTTGCGCTCCATGGCGCGCGCCAAAAAGATCGTGTTGCTGTGGTGGGTGATGAGACTTTGGGCAAATTTCTGGCGGGCGATCATTTTTTCCGTTTCCAGCTTTTCCTCCGCCCTGTCCAAAAGATCGGCATCCATGCATTCCCGGGTGAACACGATCGCTCTGTCGGGGCGCATCTCCAAAAAGCCGTCCGTACACAAGACTTCGTGCAGCTCCCCCGCCGCATTGCGGTACTGCAAAAGCCCGAAATCCAGTGCAACGGCCACCGGCTCGTGCCCCGCCAAAAGGACATATTCCCCGTCCGGGAGATTGACCTTGACCATTTCCGCCCGGGTGGAAAGGTACGCCTTTTCGGGGGTGTTGATATCCAGCTTGAACGTTTTCATACTGCGCACCTTTATTCGAGGGTCTTGGCTTTTGCCACGGCGTCGTCGTTGTCGCCGACCATGAAAAATGCCGCCTCGGGCAGATCGTCCACTTCGCCGTCCACAATGCGCCGAAAGCTTTCAACGGTCTTTTCCACAGGGACAAACCGCCCCTCAGTCCCGACAAACGCCTTGGCTACGAACAAGGGCTGGGACATAAAGCGCTGGAGTTTACGCGCACGGTGCACCGTCAGCTTGTCCTCCTTGGACAGCTCATCCATACCGAGGATGGCGATGATGTCCTTGAGATCCCGATACCGCTGGATGGTCTCCTGCACCTGCATCGCCACACGGTAATGGGTCTCGCCGACATATTCCTTTTCCAAAAGGCGGCTGCCCGATGCCAAGGGATCGACGGCGGGATAGATGCCCTGCTCGGCGATCTCCCGGGAAAGCACGGTGGTCGCATCCAGATGGGAGAAAATCGACGCCGGCGCCGGGTCGGTCAGGTCGTCCGCCGGGACATACACCGCCTGCACGGAGGTGATGGAGCCCTTGTCCGTGGAGGCAATGCGCTCCTCCAACTCGCCCAGCTCATTGGCGAGGGTGGGCTGATAGCCTGCCGCCGAGGGCAGTCTGCCCAGCAGCGTGCTGACCTCGTTGCCCGCCTGCACGTAGCGGAAAATGTTATCAATAAACAGCAGAACGTCTTTGTTTTTTTCGTCCCGCAGATACTCCGCCATGGTCAGCCCGGAAAGCGCCACACGCATACGGCTGCCGGAGGGTTCATTCATCTGTCCGAACGCCAAGACCGCCTTGTTGATGACGCCGCTGTTTTCCATGTCGGCGATCAGCTCCGAGCCCTCACGGCTGCGCTCGCCGATGCCGGTAAACACGGAATAGCCGCCGTGCTTCGTGGCGACGTTGTGGATCAGCTCCATGATCAGCACCGTCTTGCCCACGCCTGCGCCGCCGAACAGACCGATCTTGCCGCCCTTGGGGAAGGGTACGAGCAGGTCAATGACCTTGATCCCGGTTTCAAAGATCTCCGTTGCCGGCTTCTGCACACGCAGTTCCGGGGCGTTTCGGTGAATGGGCATATACTTTTCCGCTTCGATCTCGCCCTTGCCGTCAATGGGTCTGCCGAGAACGTCCACCACTCGACCGAGCACCTTGTCCCCCACGGGCACACAGATGCCCTCCCCCGTTGTCTGCACCGGCACGCCGCAGGAAAGTCCCTCCGTCGCTTCCAGCGCCACACAGCGCACCACGCCGTCACAGATCTGGGAGGCGACCTCCATGTGACAGCTGCCGTCCTGCGTGGCGATCAGCGCATGGACGCGGGGCTCCTTGCCGGACGGAAAACGCACGTCCAGCACGGGACCGGATATTTTGATGATCGTTCCTTGTATGCTTTCGGAGGACATAGTATCGTCTCCTGTTCTAAACTGAATTGGTCAAATGGCGTGCTGCATCAGCTCCGTGGCCGCAGCGATCTCCGTCAGTTCCGCCGTGATCGCCATCTGGCGGGCGGAGTTGTAGGCGGTGCTCAGCTCCTTGAGCATAGCATCCGCATTTTCGGTGGCGCTCTGCATGGCACTCATACGTGCCATATTCTCGCACACCAGCGCATTGCACAGACAGCTGTACAGATAGCCCTGCATAAACTGGGAAACCACGGCGTCAAACACCGCCTCCACCGAGGGCTCGTAGGTCATCTGCGCATGGTAAGCCACCGACTCCACTTCCTGAAAGTTCTCCGCCGCCAACGGCAGCAGCTTATGCACCCGCACCGGCTGTACTGCGGCGGAAACGTAGTCGGTGAAAATGACGTAAACGTCCTGCACATAGCCCACCTTGTAGATGTCGATCAGCTCCTCGGCGATGCGGTACGCCTGCTGCATGGACGGGTACTGGGAGGCGCCGTCAAAGTTTTTGTAGCACTCGATGCCTCGGTTTTTCAGGATCTCCGCCAGCTTCAGTCCCGCCGTGTAGAGGATGACTTCCCGTCCCTCCCCCTGCACACGGCGCAGCTGGTTCTCCACCTCGGCGGCCACATTGTAGTTGTATGCGCCGCAAAGACTCTTGTCGGACGCGATGACCAAAAATGCCGTGTCCCGCTTGCCGAGATAGCCGTCATCGTTGAAGAAGGTGTTGTGTATGTCGGGGGATTTCTCCAGTATATCCTTCACCGCCGCACAAAGACGGTGCATATACTTGTGGTTGTAGCCGACCTGCGCCAAATTCTTGCGCATGGCGGAAACGGAGAGCAGATACATGGCGTTGGTGATGTGCCGTGTCTGCTCGATGGCGTCCAGATTGCGGTTGATCTCGCTGATGTTCTTCATCCCGCACACCCCGCCGCTGCAAGCAGCGCCTGTTCATCGTCCGGCGTCAGATCGCCGCTTCGGTCGATCCGTGCCATCACATCGGGACAGGTTTCGTGCAGTTTTTGCAGAAGCTTTGCGGCCGCCGCCTGCATCTGCTTCGGCTCTGCCGCGTCAAAACCGCCGTGCTTGAACACCAGCAAAAGCGCTGTTTTTTCCGACAGAGAATAATGCAGATGCTTCGTCTGGGTCAGCAAATTGGTCAGCCGCTCGCCGCTCTCAAGAAGCTTCTTAGTGGACGTCTCCAGGTCGGAGCCGAAGCGGGAAAACACCGCCATCTCCCGGTACTGCGCCAAATCTATGCGCAAAGAGGCCGAGACCTTGCGCATGGCTTTCGGCTGTGCGGCACGTCCCACACGGGAAACGGACAGTCCCGTATTGACGGCGGGACGGATGCCGTTGTGAAACAGCTCCGACTCCAAATAGATCTGACCGTCCGTGATGGAAATGACATTGGTCGGGATATAGGCGGATATGTTGCCGCCCTTGGTTTCGATGATGGGCAAAGCCGTCAGTGTGCCGCCGCCCTTCGCAGGAGAAAGGCACGCCGCACGCTCAAGCAGACGGCTATGCAGATAGAAAATGTCGCCGGGGTACGCTTCCCGTCCGGGAGAGCGGCGCAAAAGCAGGGACATGGCTCTGTAGGCCACGGCGTGCTTGGACAGGTCGTCGTAGACCACAAGCACGTCCCTGCCCTGCTCCATAAAATATTCGCCCACCGAGCAGGCGGCATAGGGCGAAAGGTATTGCAGTGCCGGGGAATCGGACGCCGTTGCCGCAACAACGATACTGTATTCCATGGCGCCCTGCGCTTTGAGCGTCTCGATGACGGAGGAGACCGTGGACGCCTTTTGCCCGACGGCACAGTAGATGCAGATCACGTCCTTGCCCTTCTGGTTCAGGATGGTGTCCAGCGCAAGGGTGGTCTTGCCCGTCTGACGGTCACCGATGATCAGCTCCCGCTGTCCCCTGCCGATGGGAACAAGGCTGTCGATGGAGATCACGCCCGTTTCCATGGGCGTGTCCACGGCACGGCGGCTGACCAAATCAGGCGCACGGCGCTCCACGGGATAGTATTGATTCGTTTCAATCTGCGCCCCGTCCAAAGCACGACCGATAGGGTCGATGACACGTCCGATCAGGTTCTCCCCCACCGGCACATCGCACACACGACCCGTTCCCCGCACGCGGGTACCGACGCAAACCACGTCCGCCGTGTTGAACAACACAGCGCCTGCGCCGTCCTCCTCCAAGTCGATGGCCATGCCGAAAGCGCCACCGTCAAATTGCAGCAGCTCTCCGTAGCACCGACCGGGCAAGCCCGTCACCCGCACCACGCCGTCCCCCACACGGCTGACCGTGCCGTACTCATAGACAAGGGGTTTGGGCGCAAAGTTTTCCACTTTTTCTTTCAGGAAAGCGCTGATGTCCATACGCATAGCAGTCCCTCCCTCACTGTTCGCACGACGCGCGCAGTGCATCCAGCTGTGCACGCAGGCTCATATCGTACACCTTGCCGTCAAACAGCACGACAAATCCGCCCAAAAGAGAGGCGTCCGTCTCTCTTTGCGCTTCGATCTCGCCGTACTGCGCCGTCAATTTGTCGCACAAATAGCGGTACGCTTCGTCAGACACACTGGGCGCGCAAATGATCTTTGCTTTTTTCATTGGCTGTCCCCACCGTTCAGACGACTGTCAAAAAGACGATCCGCCATTTTCTTCGTGTCTGCATCCCGGACACTGCGCTCCAGCAGCTTTTCGCTGATGTCAAACGCCAGCGCCACCACATCGCCCTGCATATCCTTCAGTGCGTCGTCGTGGGTCTGCTTGGCTTTGCGCTTTGCCTCGTCCAAAATCGCTTCCGCCCGGCGGTTCGCCTGCTCCACGATCTCGGCGGCTTCTGCACTCGCCTGCTTTTTTGCATCCTCCAGCGTTTTCTCATTCTGCGTCTCCCCGTCCGAGAGCATCGCCTCGTACTTTGCCTTGAGCGCATCCGCTTCGGCGCTCTTGGCTGCGGCTTCTGCGGCGGCGGCCGTCACACGGGCGGTACGTGCATCCATGAACTTGCGCACGGGCTTATACGCCAGCTTGCGCACGATCAGGAACAGCAGAACGATGTTCAGTATATTCAGAAGAATGTCAATCGGGATGTTGGACAGCTCTATACCTAAACTCTCCATGCGTCATTCGCCTTTCGTTGGTTAATTTTAATGCCTGCTGCGAGTGCTTCGCCAGCGCATAAAGACATTATTTTACCGCGAGGATCAGTGCAATAACAAAGGAATAGATCGCGGTGGATTCGGTCAATGCAAGACCGAGAAGCAGGATGGAATTGATCTTGCCGGAGGCCTCCGGCTGACGTGCGGTCGCATCCACCGCTTTGCTGGTGGCAAAGCCCATCATAATGCCTGCGCCCATGGCAGGCAGAAGTGCGAGTGCTGCTGCAAATGCTGTCATTGTTTTATACCTCCAAAAATTATTCGGTCGCCTCACGGATAAAGGTGAGGGAAAGGACAATAAAGATATACGTTTGAATCAGCGGGTGGAACAGGTTGAAATACAGTCCCGCCAGCGCCGTCATCCCCACAGCATAGCCGCCGAGGGAGTTTTTGAGCAGATCCATGACGATCATGCCGCCGAGCATATTGCCGAACAGACGGCACGCCAAAGACACGGGTGTGGCGCAGTCGCTGAGCATCCGCATGGGCATGATCAGCGGTGAAGGGGACGCCAGCGCCTTGATACGCCCGGACAGCCGCTTTTTCTTGACGCCATAGTAGTTGATGAGGAAGAACGTGCACAGCGCCAAAGAGAAGGTCACTTCAATATCCGCCGTGGGCGGACGCTGTCCGAAAAGCTCCGCCATGGCACAGCCGATCAGAAAGACCGCAATGGAAAACATATACGCCGGCAGTTCCGGGGAAAGATCGCCCGCATTGTCGTGCACGAACTTGTCCACAAATTCCACTGCCGCCTCCATGACATTTTGCAGTCCTTTCGGCTCGTCCTTGAATTTCGGCACCGCAAACACGCGGAACAGGAGTGCAAGAATCGTGATGACGCCCAGCACGATGTACCCCGTGACGGTGGTCTGTGCCACAGAAAAGCTGCCGATCTGTACACGCGGCGCAAACATCTCGAACTCCACGCCGATGCCCTTGGAACCGCCTGTGATCAGATTCACCACACACGCCGCAAAAAACCATGCGGCGATCAGCATCCCGAAAAAGGGCAGACGCTTTTTCTTCTTTGCCTTTTTGATATCCGGTTCATCCATGACATCGTGCCGCCTTTTGCAGTACAGCACCAAAAAGGCCGCAAATACTACTGCGGATGCACCCAGCTTGATTCCGGTCAGTAAATCCAAAAACGATTCACCTCTTTTCTTTGACAATATGGTATGCAAACAGAACCAGTGCAGTCCCCAAAATGGCGGCGCCTGCACCGATCCCAAAGGGCAGAATATATTCAATCTTTGGCGCCAAAAAAACCGGCACCAAAATAAGCGCGTAGGACATCAGCTTGATAACCAGCGGGAGGATAAACTTTCCGCCCGAGGTCGCCCGATCGGCAATCGCTTTTGTCAAAAAAAATTCACCTGCTCCGAACGCAATGCCGAGCAGTGCAAAGAGTACTTTCATATATATCCAAACCTTACTGTTCTGAATCGCTCTACATTATATCACTTATCCCCAAAAATACAAGCGAAAAGTTGTACAATTTTTCTAATCTGTTTTTAGTAAAAACTGCACCTTTCACCCGTTTATTCCCGTTTTTGCTCCGTTCGTTTCAAATCCCTTGATTTTTATTTCGCCATATGCTATGCTCAAAAGGAAAGGTGGCGTCCATATGAAAAAAACAATTTTTCCGTTTTTTCTCCTGTTTGCGATACTTTTTTCTGTGCCCGCATTCGCTGTGCAGGGCAAGCTGACCGCCGACAGCGTATCCGGTAAGGTCGGCGAACAGATCACGGTGCGGGTACACTTAGACAATCCGGGCATCATCGACACCCGTGTTTTTGTCAGCTACGACAGCAAAGTCCTGCGTCTGGACAGCGCGGAAAACGGGGATGTTTTCGCCGACAACCTTGCCGTGTTCGGCAAGGACACCGGGGCGAATCCCTACATCCTGCTTTGGGATGACAGCCTGAACACGTCCAACAATACCAAAAGCGGTACGCTCTTTTCGCTGAAATTCACCGTTCGTTCCGGCACGGCCAACGGCAAGACGAACGTAACCGTTCAGGTGGACGACGCCTCCACATTTGACACCAACCTGCAAAGCGTTTCCATCACCGGATGCACGGCGAGCATCTCCGTGCCCACCGTCACCACTGTCTCCGCCGCATCGCAGACCACCGCAAAACCCACCTCTTCCCAGACGACGCAAAAGACTGCCGCGCCGAGCACAACCACCCAAAAGACCACTTCCGCCATCGAAGCACCCACCGCAGGCAATGGTACGACCACCCGGCCGCAGACCGTCCCGAACACCACAGGTGCCTCCCCCTCCGCACAGCCGTCTGCATCCGTGTCCGCTCCCGTCTCTACGAAACAGGATGTCTCGGCGGTCATTTCCGAAAACGACATCGAACCGAACACCGCACCACAGACAGATCAAGCCGACACGAGCGCAGATATCCCGGACGAATCGGCAGACGCGGGGACGCAGAGCGAAGCGTTTTCCGAAGCCGAAATCGCCGCATCCGCCCCTGCCGAAAGCACACCCTCCCGCCTGCGGCTTCTGTGGCTGCTGTTGCTCCTGCCCGTCCTCGCCGTAGCGGTACTGCTTATCAAAAAGAAAAAGCACTGATTTCCTCCTAACAAAAATTCATCACGGAAAATTGTAGGATTTGTGCTTCGCACCGAGGAACCCCCTGTGAGGGCTCCCCTCCTGCGCTTTTCTGTTGACCAAAATTTCGCCGACCGCGGTCGGCGACCAAAGGCGCCGCCTTTGGATCCGGCAAGTCTTTGATAAGGCTTGAGCGAAACTTTTAATTCCACTTTTTTTCGTGAAAAGCGCAACAAAAGGCTCCCTCTATGGAGACAATTTCCATTGTCTGCCATAGGGGGAGCATATTTTCTGCCTGAGAAACCTTTACGCTTCCTCAGCTTCCGTGTGCATTTCCAGCTCCTTGGAGCGGACCATGGCACGGCGGTCATGCAGCTCTGCGTACATCTTGACTTTCTTTTCGTCGTCCAAATCGTAGAAGAACTTGGGGATCATGCCGATCAGGCTCAACGTAGCGGGTACGACGGAGAACAGAGCGAAAATCGTGTAGTTGATCTTGTCGGTCTGTCCGCCGGGGACGGTGTTCTGGTTGTAGCCCAGCTTGCCGAGAATCAGGGAGTTGAGCGCACCGCCGACAGTGCTGGCGAGCTTGCGGGTCAGGCTCTGGAACACGCTGACCATGGCCTCGGCACGGAAGCCGTTCTGCCACTCGAAGTAGTCCATGGACTCGTTGTACATTTCGCTGGGGATAACCTTTTTCAAACCGTAGATCGTCATCCAAACGGTTTCCTGAATCGTCAGAAGCGGAATCATGACTTTCAACTTCTTGTAGCCCTTGTTGATGGAGCCGAGCAGGAACACGCCGATCATCAGGAAGTTGTTCATGTGCGAGGAGAACAGCCACAAAGCCTTGGTGGAGAACTTGCGGCGCAGCTTGGGAACGTAGGAATAACTGATGGGGGAAACGATGGCGCCGGGAATGCCGACGATATTGGTCAGGGACGCCAGTTTCAAAACGTTCATGTAGTAGAACTTATCGCCGACCTTGACCGAGGAGAACGCACCGAGGAACTCGGAGAGCGAAATCAGCAGGACAGGCTTGCACTTGAAGACCATCTTGATCGAGTACAGCAGGGACGGCGACTTGACCGACTGGGAAACACGTTCCTTCGCGATCAGGGAGAAACCGAGTGCCATGAGACCGCTGGCGATCATGGTACAGGTACCGAAGCCGATATACAGCGAGCGGTGCGATGTCTTGATGATGTTGCGAATCGACAAGTCGAGAAGCAGGTCGAGAACCTGAGACGGCGTCTTTTCCAGGAAGCCGGACAGCAGATTCGCCGCCGTAATCAACCGTGTTCGGTCGTTGACGTCCGGGGTGATGGTGGACAACATACCGGTCTTGGCTATGTCACGCAGGGACTCCGCCAAATTCTTCAGCACCAGCAGCAGCAGGTAGAAGATAAACTTGGAGAAATCCGCCAATCCCATTGCCGAAAACAGGACAGGCATCAGCCAGTAAATGACCGACAGAGCGGTGCCGGGTCCGGCATACAAAACCAGATACGGCTTGAATTTACCCCAGCGGGTACGGGTTTTGTCCACCAAGGCTCCAAGGAACATATCGTTGATAATGTCCCAAAAACCGATGATGGTCTTGACCAGTGCGATATATCCCATGCGGATTTTAACGACATCCGCAATGAACACTTCTTCGCAACTGGAGATGTTGAAACTTGCGGAAATATCGTACAGGATATACCACAAAGTTTCCTTGGAGCCGACATAACGCCGCTGAGGAAGTTTTTCCTTCTTCGGCTTTTTCTCGGCTACTTCTGTGTTTGCCATGCAATACGCCTCCGTTTGATTGATTTATTTTCTTTCATTTAAAACGAATTTACGGACGACTCAGTTGTTGTCATCCAGCTTGAGCACCGCCATGAACGCCTCCTGCGGCACTTCGACAGTACCGAACTGGCGCATACGCTTTTTGCCCTCTTTCTGTTTTTCCAGCAGTTTCTTCTTGCGGGTGATGTCGCCGCCGTAGCACTTGGCCAGCACGTCCTTGCGCATGGCTTTGATGGTCTCTCGGGCGATCACCTTGCCGCCGACAGCCACCTGGATCGGAATTTCAAACATCTGTCTGGGGATGTTTTCCTTCAGCCGCTCCGCAATACGCCGCGCGCGGGGATAGGCTTTTTCGGCGTGGATGATCCACGACAGGGCGTCGATCACATCGCCGTTGAGCAGGACGTCCAGCTTTAAAAGATCGGACCTGCGGTAGTCGGTGATCTCATAGTCAAAGGAGGCATAGCCTCGGGTGCGGGATTTGAGCGAGTCGAAGAAATCGTAGATGATCTCGTTCAGCGGCAGTTCGTAGTGGATATCCACCCGGTCAGAGGCGATGTACTCCATGCCCTTGAACACGCCGCGGCGATCCTGACACAGATCCATAATTGCGCCCACATATTCCGGCGGGGAATAGATGTGCGCCGAGGTAAAGGGCTCCTCGCTGTAGTCGATGAGCGCAGGATCCGGATAGTGGGTGGGGTTGTCGATTTCGACGACGGACTTGTCCGTCAGATGAATTTTATAGATAACGCTGGGCACGGTGGTGACCAGGTTCAGGTCGTACTCCCGTTCCAAACGCTCTTGGATGATTTCGAGATGCAGAAGCCCCAAAAAGCCGCATCGGAAGCCGAAGCCCAGTGCGCCGGAGGTCTCCGGCTCAAAGGAAAGGGCGGCGTCGTTGAGCTGTAGCTTTTCCAGCGCCTCCCGCAGGTTTTCGTAGTCCGCACCGTCCGCAGGATACACACCGCAGAAAACCATGGGGTTGACCTTGCGGTAGCCGGGAAGCGGTTCGGCGGCGGGATTGGCGGCGTTGGTCACGGTGTCGCCCACCCGGGCGTCGCTGACGGTTTTGATGGAGGCGGTGATGTAGCCGACTTCGCCCGAGGACAGGACGGAAACCGGCTCCATGGACGTAGCACGCATATAGCCCACCTCCACCACGGTAAACTCCGCACCGGTCGCCATCATGCGCATGGTGTCTCCGGCTTTGATGGTACCGTCCATGACACGGACGTAGACGATAACGCCCTTGTAGCTGTCGTACACACTGTCAAAGATCAGCGCACGCAGGGGCTTGCTGTCATCGCACCGGGGTGCGGGAATGTCCGCCACGATGCGTTCGAGCACCTGCTCCACGTTTTGTCCCGTCTTTGCGGAGACACGGGGCGCCACAGAGCAATCCAGCCCAATGATGTCCTCCACCTCCGCCGCCACACGATCCGGGTCAGCGGCAGGCAGGTCGATCTTGTTGATGACGGGCACCAGCTCCAAATCGTGGTCGAGGGCAAGGTAGGTATTGGCAAGGGTCTGCGCCTCGATGCCCTGGGAGGCGTCAATGATGAGCACCGCACCCTCACACGCCGCAAGGGAGCGGGAAACTTCGTAGTTAAAGTCCACATGACCGGGCGTGTCGATCAGGTTCAGGGCGTAGGTGTTGCCGTCCTGCGCTTTGTAGTCCAGCTTGACGGCGTGCGCCTTGATGGTGATACCTCGCTCACGCTCCAGATCCATGTTGTCCAGCAGCTGCGCCGTCATATCCCGCTTAGCCACGGAATCCGTCAGCTCCAGCAGACGGTCTGCCAAGGTGGACTTGCCGTGGTCGATATGGGCGATGATGCTGAAATTGCGAATGTTTTCTTTCGGGGTCAATGCGGTCACCTCGTTTATTGTACCGGCTGCAGATCCATTTGCGTGACGCGGTCGGTCTGCATAAACTGGGGATAGCGTGCGTCGTCAAAGACGGTGGGCTGTTCGTCCTGCGCCAATATCCATGCAAGGAATTGAGAATAGGCGGAATCCTTGCGGCAGCCCACATGATCCATGTTTTTGACGAACCACGTGCTGTCGGGGAACAGGCAGGTGGAGGCGTCGATGATGCCGTCCGCCGAGATGTGATCGTGCGCTGTGCAGCCGTGCTGGACATAACCCGCAGGCAGTGTGCTGCCGAAGTCGGCAACGGTGGCGCCGCCGCTGGTGCAGGTGGTCTCGATCAGGCTGTCGCCGTGCGCCATGGCGCTGGATGTGATCGGCACGTTGCCGTTGTTGTAGTGGGAGAGTACGCAGATCTTCACGCCGTCCGCTTTGGCGGCACGGAGAATATCCTCTTTTTTGCACTGGATGTCGTAGTGGTATGTATCGATCATGGCAATGAAAGACTCGGGTGCATCGGCGCACAGGGTCTTTTTGGCTTCTTCGTACCGTTCGTCCCGCACGAAGCTCCACATCCCCGGCATGGTGCCGAACACCTGCTTCATGACCGAGCTGACCGCCACTTCGTTCAGCGGCACGGCGATCTTGTTCAAAAGGGCAAAAACGGGCTTGAGCAGAACCGTTTTGGCGCAGAAGTCGAACACCTTGTACAGCGCCTTATCCAGCTTCGGCTTGCCGGTCTCGATGGTTGAGAGCCAAGAGAAGAAAGCGTTTTGATCCAAGATCAGCTCGCCCGTAAAGACGTTCGTCACAAACAGCAGACCGTAAAAGGCAGAGGACATAAACACGATGGTGTCCACCTTGCCGTGACCGTATTTGCCCAGATACGCGGTGGTCTGAACGCCGCCCATGCTGGCGGCGATCAGGCGAACCTTGCTGTGACCGGTTTCAGAAAGAACGTTGTCGATGAAGGCGTTCAGATCGTCGGCGTTCGCCATGGGATCCAGCCGCCAGTCGTAGTTATAATAATAGGTATGGTCTGCGCCCACGGAATGCACCGCCGTGCGGAGGATGGCAAATTCCGCATCCTCCGCGTCCTCATAGATGGCGCTGTTGTACGCACTCATGGCGCTGTCGAAAAGGACGGGCGTGACATTATACAGGGAGTCGCCGTTTTGGTCGCAGGCGATACAGCCGAGGATATCCATGGCGATCTGCGCCACCGCCTCGGCAAAGGCACGAAAGCTGTGGGTGGTGACGGTGCGGAAAATACCGCACGCGGCGGTGCGGAGAATCGACGAGACGTCCACTGTGGGCGGGAAGCAGATCTGCTCGTTTTCTGTGCCCGCATCCAGCATAAAGGGCTGGGCACCGACGCCGCTGACAACGATCACAGGATATTTGCCGCATTCGCACACATCGGCAGGCGCCGCAAAAGCGGTCACGGCACAGGAAAGCGTCAAACACAGCGCCAGAATAACAGACAGCAATCGTTTCATGTTTATGCTCCTTTTATAAGTACTTCACGGTGCGTTTCTGCTCCGGGAGGATAACCTGCACATCGGGGAATTTTTCGGCAAGTTTTTGTGCCAAAACAGATACGATAGGAATCTCCGTCTCAAAATGCCCTGCGGCAATGAGTGTAACGCCGAGCTGTTCGGCGTCTAAAAAATCGTGGTAATCGGCGTCGCCCGTCAAAAGGGCGTCCACCCCCAAGGCCGCCACATCGGCGACCAGATCGCCCCCCGCACCGCCGCAGACCGCCAAAGTTTCGATACTGCGTCCGCCGTCACACCAGCGCACCTTGGCGCTCAGCAGCTCCGCCGCCGTGGCGGCCAGCTCGATGGCACGCATGGATTCCTTCAGAAAACCGACCCGAACCATGGGCACGGGAACGGACTCGGTGGAAACCGCCTCCACCTTGGACAGGGAAAAGATCTCCGCCAGCACATCGTTGACGCCGCCGACGGCAATGTCCAGATTCGTGTGGGCGCAGACAGCGCTCATGCCGCCGGACACCAGCAGGTAAGCCGGATCCCCCTGCAATAATTTTTTGCGTGCCTTGAAAAGAACCGGGTGGTGGCTGACCATCAGATCGGCGCCCTGCTCCATGGCTTCGCTGACGGTGTCGCAGGTGATGTCCAGACACACGGCGATCTTTTGCACGACCTTGTTCGGGTCGCCCACCAAAAGACCGCTGTTGTCAAATTCCATCTGTCCGGTAAAAGGAGCAATGGAGTCTATGTAGTCGTATACGTCCCGTACCGTCGTCATTCGGCATCCTCCTTGCGGCTTTTGCGAATATGGGGCTCGATGTCGGGCAATATTTCGCGGATGATGCGCACCTCCTGGGGCAGGAGGTCGGCAAACTCCAGCGCATCCGCACGCTGTTTGAGGTATTTATATTGTTTTGTCAGGTAGTAGCGGGCAGCGTCGTTTTTGCACGCGGCCAGCTCGCCCATCCATATGTAGGACTTGCGGTATTTCGGACGGTAGTCCGGGTCAAAGCAGGCGGAAAAGGCGATGTAGGGGCGGCACTCGTCAAAGCAGGCGCTCTCCCGAAGAATGCGAAAACGGTTTTGCAGCAGGTATGCCCGCACCAGTTCCGCATGGGACATGGGCTGAAAGATGAAGTGTTTTTGCGGGTCGCAAATCCAGTCCGCCTTGCTGAGAATGTCCACGATCAGATTGCCGCCCATGCCGGCAAAAACAAAATCATCCGCATCCTCCGGCCGGAGCTTTTCCAGCCCGTCGGAGATGCGCATCTCGATTTTGTCCGTCAGCCCGCAGGCGGCAACGTTGGCAACGGCATTCATCAGCGGTCCTTCCCGCAGGTCACACGCCACGGCGCCGCTGCATTTGCCGCTCGCAACAAGGTAGACGGGAAGATAGGCGTGGTCGGTGCCGATGTCGGCAACGCTCACACCCTCCCGAACCAGTTCAGCGACCATGCTCAGCCGCGGCGAAAGTCTCATTCGCCCTTGGAAGCAAGGTGCGCGTTGATTTTTGCGACCATGGCGTCTGCATCCACGCCGTGTACCATGCACGCCTGTTCCAGAGATTCACTGCGTGCAGAGGGACAGCCCAGACAGTGCATACCCATTTCCAGAAAAAAAGGCGCCGTTGTGCTGTCCATATTGAGGATCTCACCGATCTTGGTTTCCTTGGTGATCTGCATATATATTCCCTCCAAAATAAAATCATTCGCATTATTGTACCACAATTTTCGTCGGATATCAACCGAATTTTTGTAAAAAGTTTTCCATTTTTATTTTATCTGCTCACGTCGAAATATCGAAAAAAAGGCTTGACAAATGCAAAAAAAACAATTATAATATGTGCCGTAGTTGGGCCTGTAGCTCAGTTGGGAGAGCGTTCGGTTCGCATCCGAGAGGTCGAGAGTTCGAATCTCTTCAGGTCCACCACGAAAAAAGCAGCCGTAAGGCTGCTTTTTTCAGTGATGTGTTCCGCTGTGCGGAACGTGATGTATGGCTTCGCCAAGTGATGTTCGCTATCGCGAGTGATGTGCGGCCGCGCGTGAAAAGGAACACATCGCATCACGGCGAGCAAAGCGAGCTGCATCACTATGCCGCAGGCATAACATCACTTGCGCCAAAGGCGCAAACTTCACGCTAAACTGGGGGAGAATGCTATGTCAGATTCAAAACTCCGAACCAAGTCTATGGAGTTTTCCGTTCAAATCATTAACCTTGTTAAGGATTTGAACGGCAAAGCATGAGTCTATCATCGCAAACCAGATCGGTCGTTCCGGTACATCTATCGGTGCAAACATATACGAAGCAAATTATGCACAGGGCAGAAGGGATTTTGTCTCCAAGCTTGAAATCGCGCTCAAAGAAGCAAGCGAAACGGGCTATTGGTTAGAGCTGTTGTACCGCACGGAATATAATATATTGATGAAACCACATACGCTGCATTGAACGATCAGTGCACAGCCATACGAGTCATGTTGATCGCTTCCTGCAGGACTGCGAAACAGAACAGTCAAAAAAATTAACAAACCGTTATCTTCTTCAATTAGATAGTTTTTTGAGCCTTGCATGTGCAGGGCTTTTCTTTTTTCTTTTCGTGCAAACGTCAGACCGTTGGGGGTACTTTTGAATTGCTTGAAAACCCTTTGAAACAAGGCTTTATTGGTTGACTTTTTCAAAACTGCATGATACAATACTTTTGCGATGCAAATTGAATAATTCACTTTTCAGTAAGTATGTATTTTTACTTCGGTAAAAATGCAGGCTCTGTTTTATCATATATTACTGAAAAGCATGAAGGCGCAGTGTTTTCTCTGTAATCCGATAAGGCGGCATATAGCCGGACATACAAGCTCCTCCGATTCAACTTGCTTATTACCTTACCACATTGCTTAGAAACTATCAAGAGCGGATCCGTCAGCTGTTTGGAAGAGAACAGCCGGCGGATCCGTTTTGTGTGGGGCTCAGAACACGCTTTCGACGATCTTGTCACAGCAGTCGGGCGAGTAGACCCATCTGTCCATGTGGGTGCAGTCGGTAAAATAGCGCAGGGACGGCGAAGGCTGCACGTCGGCAAAGGCATCAACGATGATCAGCTTAATCTTCATACGCTCGGGGAGGATGCTCTTGATATAGACGCTGGCAGTCTGTCCGGGGTCGATCCCCTGGGTGTATTCCGCCAGACCTGCAAGATTCGGCGCCAGTTCTACGAAGATGCCGTACCGCTCCACACTGCGCACGATCCCCGGCACCGTCTGTCCTGCCTCAAACTCCTCCGCGTTCTGCTCCCATGTGCCGAGAAGCTCCTTGTGCGAGAGAGTCACGCGGTCGTTTTCGTCCACACTGCGGATCACGGCACGGATGTCCTGCCCGGGAGAAAACCGCACATTGGGATGGGGAATGCGGGAAACGGAGATGCTGTCGATGGGCATCAGCGCGCTTAAACCCACGCCGATATCCGCAAACACGCCGAAGGATTCCATGTGCGTCACCCGCGCGCCGATCACATCCCCCGGCGTCAGGTTGCGGACAAAACTGCGCACGCAGTCTGCCTGCACCGCCTTGCGGCTGCAGATCGCACGGGTACTGCCGTCCGCCGTCTGCTCAAATCCGATCACCCGAAAGGCAACGGGTTTTCCCACCCGGGAGATGAGGGCAATGTCCCGCACCGTCCCCGTTTCGATGCCCAAGGCGCCCTCCGAGCGGGGGATGATCCCCTTCATACAGCCCAGATCCACGTGCAGATCGTGCGCCGCATCGCACAGCGTCGCCCGCGCCTCCAAAATACGCCCGTCCGCCAGCGCCTCATGCAGTCCGTATACCGAGGCGAGGGCACGTTTATTGGCCGCCGTGCCGATGCGCATCCCCTCCGGCAAAAAGCCGCTCTCCCTTTGCTTTGCACTGATAAAATCCTTTTTGATCTCCGGCATAATATTCATCCTGTGTCCACCTTTCCGTAATTGCCCTTTAATTTCTCTATGCTCATCTATATGGTGCGGGAATTGAAAAAATTCACATTATTTTTATATACATTCGCAGTGGAGTGTGCTATAATATATTTTGTATCATTTTGGCTTGGAGGTGACGGAATTGGATATTCAGGTAGGCGATATCCTGACCTGCAAAAAAAATCATCCCTGCGGCGGCAACCGTTTTGCGGTACTGCGCGTGGGCATGGATTTCCGCATCCGATGCCTGACCTGCGGCCATGAGGTGATGGTGCGGCGCAGCAAGTTCGAGCCGAACATCAAGAGTATTGAACGTCCCGAATAGATTATGCAGTAAATGCCAAACCATACATCGACGGAGGAAATATGTTCGATAAATTATTGTCCATTGAGCAGAAATTTGACGACCTGAACGAAAAGCTGTGCGACCCGGAGGTCATGGCGGACATTCGCCGCTGCACGGAGATCTCTCGGGAGATCAAGCAGTTACAGCCCATCGTGGAGGTCTTTCGTGCATACAAGGCGGCGCAGGAAACGGCGGAAGAAGCCAAAGCCCTTTTGGACGAGGGCGGACTGGACAAGGATTTTCGGGAGCTGGTCAGCGAGGAGCTGGACGAGGCACGGGACAAGGCAGAGACCCTGTCCGAACAGCTGAAGATCCTGCTTTTGCCGAAGGATCCCAACGATTCCCGCAACGTCATCGTGGAGATTCGCAGCGGCGCCGGCGGCGAAGAAGCGGCGCTGTTTGCAGGGGTGCTGTACCGTATGTACACCATGTACGCCGAGACCTGCGGCTTCCGCTCAGAGATCGTGTATGCCAACGAGACGGAGCTGGGCGGCTTCAAGGAGATCAGCTTCATGATCGAGGGCGAGGGCGCCTACTCCCGCTTCAAGTTTGAAAGCGGCGTCCACCGTGTCCAGCGTGTACCCGTGACGGAAAGTCAGGGACGCATCCAGACCTCCACCGTGACAGTGGCGGTGCTTCCCGAGGCGGAGGACGTGGATGTGGACATCAACGAAGCCGACTTGCAGATCGACACCTTCCGCTCCAGCGGCGCCGGCGGACAACACATCAACAAAACGGATTCCGCCATCCGCATCACCCACATTCCCACCGGCACGGTGGTGGAGTGTCAGGACGAGCGCAGTCAGTATAAAAACAAGGACAAGGCGATGAAAATACTCCGCTCCCGTATCTTGGAAGCGGAGCGGGAAAAACAGCAGGCGGCCATTGCCGGGGAGCGCCGTGCGCAGGTCGGCACAGGCGACCGCAGTGAGCGCATCCGCACCTACAACTACCCGCAGGGGCGCGTGACCGATCACCGCATCGGGCTGACGCTGTATAAATTGGAAGCCATTCTCAACGGCGATCTGACGGAACTGATCGACGCCATCCTCACCGCAGACACGGCGGAAAAGCTGAAGGAACAGTAACATGAACACAAAGTTTATCAAAATAGGATCCCCCGAGGAAACCGAAAAGCTGAAAGCGGCGGGGAAAGTCCTGCGGGAGGGCGGCTTGTGCGCCATCCCCACGGAGACGGTGTACGGTCTTGCCGCCAATGCACTGGACAGGGAAGCAGTGGAGAAAATATTTGCCGCCAAGGGCAGACCCCAGGACAATCCGCTGATCGTCCACATCAGTTGTATGGAAGAATTGCCGCCGCTCGTGCGGGAAATTCCGCAGGCGGCGATTGCCCTCGCCGAAGCCTACTGGCCGGGGCCGCTGACCATCATTTTGCCCAAAGCGGACTGCATCCCTGAGGAAGTCACCTGCGGTCACCCCACCGTGGCAATCCGTATGCCGTCCCATCCCATCGCCAACGCCATCATCCGCACGGCAGGCGTTCCGCTGGCGGCGCCGTCGGCGAACCTGTCCGGCAAGCCCAGTCCCACCACGGCGCAGCACGTCCTACACGATCTGGACGGACGGGTGGATATGATCGTGGACGGCGGCGCGTGTGCAGTGGGTGTGGAATCCACCGTGGTGACCCTTTGCGGTGAAAAGCCCCGTCTGCTGCGTCCGGGCGGCATCACGTGGGAACAGCTGTCCGCCGTACTCGGCGAAGTAGAGGTGGACAAGGCGGTGTTTCACGCACTGGACAAAGGAGAAAAACCGGCGTCGCCCGGTATGAAATATCAGCATTATTCCCCCGATGCCGACGTACTATTGATTAAGGGGAGCAAGGCTGCCATGGCGGCATATGCCCAAAACTACGACACACAGTCCACCGCTGTGGTCTGCTTCGACGGGGAAGAAACGCTTTTTTCGCACAAAACATATACCATCGGCGCACAGCAGGACGGCAGTGCCCATGCCCACGCCATCTTCGGCGTTCTGCGCCAAGCGGATGCCGACGGCTTCCAAAGGGTGCTGATCCACCATCCGCCGCAGGACGGCGTGGATATGGCGGTGCTCAACCGATTGCTGCGGGCGGCTGCGTTTCAGGTCGTAGAAGTCTGAGGAGTGGAAATTGGCTATGAAAATCATCGGCTTGACCGGACCGACGGGTGCCGGAAAATCCACGGTTTCCGCACGACTTCGGGAACGGGGCTTTTATATTGCAGACGGTGACGCCATCGCACGGGAAGTCGTCGCACCGGGAGAACCACTGCTTGCACATCTGGCAGAGGCTTTCGGGGCAGACATCCTTGAAGACGGCGTACTGCGCCGCCGGGAACTGGCACGGCGCGCTTTTGCCGGCGAGGATACCTTGCAGACCCTCAACCGCCTGATGCACCCCGCCATCGAAAAGCGGATGTTTGAACGCATCGCCGCACATTCCGACTGCACAGCGGCGGTCATCGACGCAGCGGCACTGATCGAAAGCGGCATCTACAAACGCTGCAATCTCGTGGCGGTGGTCACGGCGCCGCTGGAAGTGCGTCTTGCCCGCATCATGGCACGGGATGGCCTCTGTGAGGCGGATGCCATGGTGCGCATCGGCGCACAGCACCCCGAAGCGTTCTACACCGAAAAAGCGGACGTGGTGCTGCGTAATTACCCTCCGTATTCCATAGAAGCGGAAATTCAAAAACTACTGGAAAGGCTGAACGCATGAAGAAAACGGCAACGTATCTGATCGTGATTTTGGCGCTGACCTTCTTAGGCGCTGTGGCTGTGCGCAGCGGGATGCAGGTGCTGTACCCGAAGCGATACGCCGACATCGTGGAAAAATACAGTGCCCAGTACGGCGTGGAGGAAAATCTCATCTACGCCGTTATCCGCACGGAAAGCTCCTTTGACCCTTCCGCCACCTCCGACGTGGGCGCACAGGGACTGATGCAGATCATGCCCGACACGGCGGACTGGCTGTGCTACCGCTTTGGAGAGGACGCACAGGCGGTGGATCTGCGGGACGAAGATACCGCCATCCGCTTCGGCACCTATTTTCTCAAGCTCCTGCAGGAACAGTTCGGCGACACCCGCACCGTTTTGGCGGCATACCATGCCGGTATGTCTCGTGTGCAGGGGTGGCTTCGGGAGCCGCAGTACTCCCCCGACGGCAAAACACTGCAAACCATCCCGTTCCGGGACACGGCGCATTACGTGGACAAGGTCGAGCGCGCCATGCAGACTTATAATAATCTATACAGTTGAAAATACTAATTGAAACGCATAGAAAGGGACGACAGATCATGAAAGAAAAAACAGAAGCGGAACTGCTTGCAGAGGAATTGACCTACACCCCGAAGCACGCCATGAAACAGATGGAAAGCAGCGAAGTAGAGGCGGCAGACGCCTTCTGCGGCGGCTATATGCAGTTTTTGAACGACTGCAAAACCGAGCGGGAAGTGACCGCCTTTGTCCAAGCCCAGGCAGAAGCAAAGGGCTTTGAACCCTTTGACTGCAGCAAAAAATACAAGACGGGCGACAAGGTGTACTACCTCAACCGGGGCAAGGCGATCATCCTGACGGTATTCGGCAAAAAGCCGGTCACCGCAGGGGTGCGCATTGCGGCGGCACACATCGACTCGCCCCGTCTGGACTTAAAGCCCAATCCCCTGTACGAGGACGAGGAAACGGCGTTTTTCAAGACCCATTACTACGGCGGCATCAAAAAATACCAGTGGACAGCCATTCCCCTGTCCCTGCACGGCGTTGTCCTGCTGCAGGACGGCAGCAGTGTGACCGTTTCCCTCGGCGAAAAAGAGGGTGAGCCGAAGTTTGTCATCACCGACCTGCTGCCCCACCTTGCCAAAGAGCAGGAACAGCGCACATTGGCAGACGGCATCCGCGGGGAGGAGCTGAATGTGCTGGTGGGCAGCCGTCCTTTCTGCACCGATTCGGGCAGCGAACAGGTAAAGCTGCATATTCTCAAGCTCCTGCACGACAAGTACGGCATGACCGAAAAGGACTTCCTTTCCGCAGAGCTGGAGGTCGTTCCCGCCATGCCGGTCTGCGACATCGGCTTTGACCGCAGCATGATCGGCGGCTACGGGCACGATGACCGTGTCTGTGCCTACCCGTCCATGGCGGCGGTATTCGACGCTGAGGCGCCTGAATACACTTGCCTGACCGTCCTCGCCGATAAGGAGGAGACGGGCAGTGACGGCAACACGGGACTGAACTCCGCCTATATGCAGTACTTCATTGAAGATCTCGCCCGCATGGAGGGCGCCGCCGGCTATCAGGTACTGCGCAAGTCCAAGTGCCTGTCCGCCGACGTCAACGCCGCATTCGATCCCACGTTCCCCTCCGTGCAGGAAAAGAGAAACGCCTCTTTCATCAACCGGGGCGTAGTCATCACCAAATACACCGGCGCACGGGGCAAGAGCGGCACCTCCGACGCGTCTGCGGAATTCATGAGCTTTGTCCGCCGCACGCTGGACGGTGCAGGCGTTGTCTGGCAGCAGGGCGAGCTGGGTGCCGTGGATGCTGGCGGCGGCGGAACCGTCGCAAAGTATATCGCCAATCTGGATGTGGATGTGGTGGATGTGGGCGTCCCCGTGCTGTCCATGCACGCCCCCTTTGAGGTCGTCTCCAAGCTGGACGTCTACATGGCGTACCGTGCGTTCAAGGCGTTTTTTGAGCAAAAATAAAACCACCCCACGGGTGTTTGTGAAAAGATTTAAGGGATGAAGGAGTATACAGGATGAGTATTGAAAAAAGTTTATTCGGCACCACCAAGGGCGGACAGGACGTGTACGCCTACACCATCCGCAACAAAAACGGCATGGGCGCCGTGGTGCTGACCTACGGCGGCGCATTGCAGGCGCTGTACGTCAAGGACAAGCACGGCAAAACCCGGGATGTGCTGGTGGGCTTTGACGATTTGCAGGGCTTCGAGGAACGCTCGGACTATCAGGGCGTTCTGGTCGGTCGCTATGCCAACCGCATCGCCGGGGGCAGATACACCGTAAACGGCGAAACGGTGCAGGTCACCAAAAATGAAAAGGATATCACCTGCCTGCACGGCGGCGGAGAGTTTTCCTCTGCGGTTTGGACGGCGAAGGTGCTGGCAGAAAATGCAGTGGAGGTGTCCTACACAAGTCCCGACGGCGCCGAAGGGTTCCCGGGGGAAATGACGGCAAGCGTCGTCTACACCCTCACCGACGACAATGCCCTGACCCTGTCCTACAAAGCGTCCTGCACCAAGGACAGCTTCATCAACCTCACCAACCACGCCTACTTCAACCTCGGCGGCTTCGACAGCGGCACGGTGCTGGGCACCGAGCTTTGCATCCACGCCTCCTGCTATACCCCCACTGACGCCGACAGCATCCCCACCGGGGAACTGCGGGACGTCACGGGAACGGCGTTCGATTTCCGCACCGCCAAAGCCATCGGGCGAGACATCGGCGCAAAGGATGAACAGCTGATCCTGTGCGGCGGCTATGACCACAACTTCTGTCTGGACGGCGGCAAGGATTCCCCCGCCGTGGAGGCGTTCGACCCCAACAGCGGCATCCGCATGAAGCTGTTTACGACCCTGCCGGGCGTACAGCTGTATACGGGCAACTTCCTCAACGGCACCATCGGCAAAAAGGGACTGCCGGTGTACAAGCACGCCGGCTTCTGTCTGGAGACGCAGTTCTACCCAGACACGCCCAACCGCCCGACATTTCCCGCCTGCCTGTATAAGGCGGGTACGGTGTACACCAGCGAAACTACGATGCAGTTTGAGGCATAAAGCGTCGAAAATTAACAGATTTGTCATATTCTCATAACAGCCGGTTTAATTGCATCTTGTATACTGACATACAGAAAAACAGAGGAGGAATGCTACCATGGCGGCTGAAAAAATTTTGATCGTGGACGATGAAAAAAATATCTGCGATCTTCTGCGGATGTATTTGGAAAAGGACGGCTACAGAACCATCATCGCCAACAACGGACGGGCGGCGCTGCAGCTGTTTCGGGAAAGAGAGCCGGATCTGGTTCTGCTGGACATCATGCTGCCCGAGCTGGACGGCTGGCAGGTCTGCCGGGAGATCCGAAAAATTTCGGACAAGCCCATCATCATGCTCACCGCAAAGGGTGAGACCTTCGACAAGGTTCTCGGACTGGAACTGGGCGCCGACGACTACGTGACCAAGCCCTTTGAGACCAAGGAGGTCGTGGCACGGGTCAAGGCCGTCCTGCGCAGAGCGGGCGGCGAAAACAAGCCGGACAAGGACATCAAAGAGGTGGAGTACGACAATCTTGTCGTCAACCTCACCAACTATGAGATGCGGGTCAAGGGTGTGCGTGTCGATACACCGCCGAAAGAGCTGGAGCTGATCTATCACCTCGCCAGCAACCCCAACCGCGTCTTTACCCGTGATCAGCTGTTGGATTCCGTTTGGGGGTTCAACTACGGCGGCGACAATTCCAGAACGGTGGACGTGCACATCAAGCGTCTGCGGGAAAAGCTGGAGGGCGCTTCGGATCAGTGGTCGCTGGAGACGATCTGGCGGATCGGCTATAAATTCCAGACGAAAGACAGCTGATCGGCATGAGCAAGAAAAAAAGACAGACCTCCGGCCTGTTTAAAGAATACTTCACCATCTTCTTTTTGGTGATTCTGGTTTCCTTCACCGTGCTGGGCGGTTCCCTGATCGTTTTCGCCCGCAATTACTTTCGGGACGAGAAAATAAAACTCCTTTCCGAAAATGCGGAGAACATCTCCCAGTCCGTGGCGCAAATGGTCGGCTCCAACTACGCTACCCAGTACCCCACCAATACGGCGCTGATGATCTGCGGCGATCTGGCTACGGTATCGGGCGCCATTGACGCAGACTTCTTCATCTGCAACACCGAGGGAAAGGTCATCTACTGTCAAGAGATGCGCCGGGGGGACATGGTACTGTATACCGGCGACTGCATTATTCACAATAAGATCTGCATTCCGCAGGATATTCTCCAAACTTTGGGAAACAAATCCTACAGCGGCACCACAACGCTCAAGGGAAGTCTTGCCTCGAAAAACTTCGTCTATGCCACCGCTGTCAAGATAGAGGACACCCCTGTGGCGTATGTGGTCGGTATGCAGCCGGTCACGGAAAGCCTGAAACCGTATATTTTGGCGATTCTGCGGATGTTCGGTGTCTCTGCGCTGATCACTTTGGCCGTGGCTTTCGTGGCGGTCTACTTCATGAGCTACGAGCTGACCCGTCCTCTGCGGCAGATGTCCGAGGCGACCAAACGCTACGCCGAGGGAGACTTCAGTATGCGCATTCAGGTGGACGGGCGCAATGAGATGGCCGATCTCGCCAAGGCGTTCAACTCCATGGCGAAGGATCTGGCGTCTTTGGAATCCTCCCGCCGCAGCTTTGTGGCGAACGTGTCCCACGAATTAAAAACGCCCATGACCACCATCGGCGGCTTCATCGACGGTATCCTGGACGGCACCATCGAAAAAGATCAGCAGGAGCATTATCTGCGCATCGTGTCCGATGAGGTCAAACGCCTGCACCGGCTGGTGGTCTCCATGCTCAACCTGTCCAAGATCGAAGCGGGCGAGCTGGCGCTCAAACGCCGCGACTTTGACGTTTCCGAGATGATCTTCCGCACCATCCTCGGCTTTGAACAGCTGATCGAGCAAAAAGGGTTCGAGATCACGGGGCTGGAAAATATGCAAAGCGTCATCATCTCCGGCGACGAGGATCTGCTGACGCAGGTCGTGTATAACCTCATCGACAATGCGGTCAAGTTTACCCCCGAGGGCGGTGAGATCCACTTCGACGTGGTGCACGATATGCAGAAGGTCTACGTCTCCATCCGCAACAGCGGCAAGGGCGTTTCCTCCGAGGAGATCGAGCGCATTTTTGAGCGGTTCTACAAGGTGGACAAGTCCCGCAGCTACGACGTCAAGGGCGCCGGACTGGGACTGTACATCACCAAGAGCATCGTGGAGATGCACGGCGGCAGCATCAAGGCCAGCAGTTTGGAAAATCAATACACGGAATTTTCTTTCTGGCTTCCGATTCATGCGGAAAATATGTGAATTTTTTACGGCGTGTTTAAACGTTCGTAATATTTATGCGTTACAATACAGACAATGAACATAGCAGAAAGGATCGTGACAGTTTATGAGTGACGAGTATAAGAACGACAATACCGAGTTCGGCAATGCGCCGCAGGAACCCGCACCCGAGCAGAGCACTTCCGCATTCCAGCAGACCGTATTCAGCTCTATGCAGGAGGAAAAGAGCGCCGAGCCTGTACAGGCAGAGCAAAGCTATACTGCACCCGAACCTGTGCAGGCAGAGCAAAGCTATACTGCACCCGAACCTGTGCAGGCCGAGCAGAACTACACGCCGCCCGAACCCGAACCCCAGGTCTCGCAGCAGCCGTATTCCGCACCGTACTACACCCAGCAGAACATTCCGCCCTATGGGCAGAATGCAAGCGGGAGTGCTTACAGCCAGCAAAATCCCTACTACAGCCAGACTTCCTACAGCAGTCCCTATGCTCAGCCTACCCAGCCTGTACAGCCGCCCAAAAAGGAGCGCAAAGGGCTGAAGGTTTTCCTGATCCTTTTGGTCACCGCCGTCATTTTAGGCTTGACGATCGCCTGCATCAGTCTTGCGATCAGCAACAAAAAGAATTCGGTCGTGGACTCCGACGGCAACACCATTACCGCCGCAGCCAATGCGCCGGAGCTGGAGACCAAAGCCAGTCCCGCTTCCGACAGCAGCGCCAAATCCGGTCAAGTGCTGACGCCCACGCAGATCGCGGAAAAAGTCAGAGGCTCCTCGGTGGGCATTCTGGTCTACGCCAACAACAAAACCGGTCTTGCCAGTGAAGGCAGCGGCGTACTGTGGAAAGAGGACGACAGCCACACCTACACCTATATCATCACCTGCGCCCACGTCATCAACGGCTCCGGCTACACCTACACCGTGCAGACGGATGACGGCGAGACCTACGACGCCGAAATGGTCGGCGCAGACGCCAAAACGGATCTGGGCGTCCTGCGCATCAAGGCGACCGGTTTGCAGCTTGCCGAATTCGGCGACTCCGGCGCATTGAAGGTCGGTGATCCCGTTTACGCCATCGGCAACCCCGGCGGCACGGAGTTCTTCGGCTCCTTTACCAACGGCATCGTTTCCGCCATCGACCGCTCCGTCAAGAGCACCTACACCATGGTCTGCATCCAGCATACCGCCGCCATCAACCCCGGCAACTCCGGCGGTGCACTGGTGAACCAGTACGGTCAGGTCATCGGCATCAATTCCCAAAAGATCATCGACACGGAATATGAGGGCATGGGCTTTGCGATCCCCATCAAGTCCGCCCAAAGTATCATCAACAGCCTTGCTTCCTACGGCTACGTGGCCAACCGTCCCCGTCTGGGCATCACCTACACGGAAGCGGTCAACTACCAGCAGTACAGCATGATCATCAAGATCAAGGGTATGCCCTCCGGCTCTTTGATCATCACGGAAATTGCCGAGGACAGCTCCCTGGCCAATACGGACGCACGTCAGTATGATATGATCATTGCTGTGGACGGTGAGGACATGAGCACGCCGAGCGTCCTTTTGGATAAGATTGAAAACGGCAAGGTCGGCGACAAGCTCAAGCTGACGCTTTGCCGCATCGACAACAACT
The DNA here is from genome assembly GCA_051881715.1 of Acutalibacteraceae bacterium. Classification (GTDB taxonomy): domain Bacteria; phylum Bacillota; class Clostridia; order Oscillospirales; family Acutalibacteraceae; genus UBA1425. Next base: position 1,883 of record JBJEQK010000146.1, on the reverse strand, counting down.
ACCAGACGACCACCTTTGACGTGACCGTAACCCTCGTGGAAGAAAAGAAAGACTCTGCAAAGGAAACAACCACGGCACAGTCCTACAACCCCTACGACTTCTTCAACGAAGAATTTTTCAATGGCTTGTTCTAACCCCCATCCTTTTCTCCTTTTCCGCGCCCACCGATTTCTCGGTGGGTGCGGTTTTTGTTTGTTTTGAATTGGTTTCGCATTGTACCGCTGTGTACCTCTGTACATCGTTCTCCGGCACGCCGAAAGCAGACGGTAAAGAGATGTACGGTGCGTTGTTCCTGTCGCCCGATACGCTGGACGAGCAGTTCGGCGACGATCTGTTCCCTCCCTTTGCCGACTCCCTGAAAATGCTAAAATCTGCACAAATCATGCAGACTTTAAGTATGAACTTTTCCGATGGAGGTGGTATAATTAAAGAGAAAATGAAAGTTTGCAAGGATAATAACATTAGAGAATTCATCACTTTGCCAGAGCCAATCGGCGAAGACTTTGACACGAAGACCGATTCATTCAAACCCACGAAAAGAGCAATGGTGAAGTACTCTAAAAAAGGAATTCATTTTATTCCCGTAAAGGAGATTTGAGCAATGGACGAATTGGATTATGAAATCAATCACACTCTTTTGATTGAGTTTCAAGAGTTTTGCGAAAAAGTAAAAGTCAAACTAAAAAGTGGAGAGGTTCTCATTGGAATCCCGGATGTCATTATTTTCGAGAGCGTGGATCCAGAAGATGATGACAATTACAATGAAATACCTTATCTTCGGTTTCTTCCAAATGGTCAGCTCCCGGCACGCTATCTCGAAGAAGACGACATCGAATCTTATGAGGTGATTTCCGAATGAACAACTTCACTATCATCTTCAGATACCGGCATCCGAATCACGCTTTCATATCTATCTATAAAATCTGAACACCTATGAACTGATGCAAAAGTGGAAGATGCGGCAAATGGCAATTCATAAAACTATACACTACCACAGCCGAGGCGGGAAACCGCTTCGGCTTTCCTTATTCCCGAAGGAGGGATTGCATGAAGGAAAAATTCCCGTGTTTGTCCGCATAGAAAGCGGTTAAGCCGCTCCTTGAAATAGGATTTCTGCCGGAGCTAAAAACAGATTTGCGCATAACTCTTGACACTACCTGCGTGCAAATTTTTGTACGGGTTTCTTATTGTCCATCGCCGGTAGTTTCATCTCACCTCCGGGAACAAAAAATCCCGCACCGCATTTTGCGGCACGGGAGAAAAGTGCGAAAACTCAGTCGATCTTCGGCAGCTTCGCGATAGAAGCGGCCAGCTCCTCGTCGGTGGGGATATAGTCGCTCATTTTGCCGTCATGGAAGCTTTCGTAGGCATACATATCAAAGTAGCCGGTGCCGGTCAGACCGAATACGATGGTCTTTTCTTCGCCGGTTTCCTTGCACTTGAGGGCTTCGTCAATGGCGACCTTGATCGCGTGGGAGCTTTCGGGAGCGGGCAGGATACCCTCTACCCGGGCGAACTGCTCCGCCGCTCTGAACACGGCCGTCTGCTCCACGGAGGTCGCCTCCATCAGACCGTCATCGTACAGCTGGGACAGGGTGGAGCTCATGCCATGATAGCGCAGACCGCCTGCATGGTTAGGCGCCGGGATAAAGCCGCTGCCGAGGGTGTACATCTTCGCCAGCGGGCAGACCATGCCGGTGTCGCAGAAGTCGTAGGCGTACTTGCCTCTGGTGAAGCTGGGGCAGGATGCGGGTTCCACGGCGATAATACGGTAATCCGCTTCACCGCGCAGCTTCTCGCCCATGAACGGCGCGATCAGACCACCCAAGTTGGAGCCGCCGCCGGCACAGCCGATGATGATGTCCGGCTTGATGCCGTATTTG
>JBJEQK010000145.1:0-1989 GCA_051881715.1 Acutalibacteraceae bacterium | reverse complement strand
TCAACTATTTAATTCTTACCGAACCACGCGTCCAACGCGTGGTTTTCGTATACAATAATCGGTGCAGCCTTGAGCGCACCGTTTACCCCCGTTTTTGCATCGCCCATTGACAAACGGAGTATATGCTACTATAATGGAAACAAAAAAAGGAGATTTCGTTTCCTCATGCGTGAAAAAATTATCGAAGCGTCCATCGAAGCGCTGAAAAAAGAGGGCTTGAAATTTTCGGTGGACACCTTAGCCGACAACTTGAAGATCTCGAAAAAAACCGTGTACAAGTTTTTCCCGGATAAGCAGGCGCTGGCTTTGGCGCTGTATGAGAAATACTATACCGATGCCCTTTGCAAGGTCAAGGCGCTGGTTCGCAGGGATGCGGTCTGCAAGGAAGCCCTACTGCTTCTTTATTTCGACGCAAAAATGATGACCCGCAAGGAGATTTTCAACAAGTATACCCTCCACGAAGCCGTCCATGCGTTCACCGCACGCCAAAATGATGCCCTCTGGTTGGCCGTTGCCTCGTCATGGGATGGGAGCGCAGAGGACAAGCAGACCCTTCGTCTCATCGTGGACGGCACTTTTGAAAAACTTTGCACACAGGGTGTCTCTCCGAATGCTGTGATAAAAAGGTTGGTGGATTTGATATGATTCTCGGGATCCTTCGTCTCTTTGCCATTTTCTGCGCCGCCTGCTTCTGCGGCAAAAACGTTTCCAAGGTCAAGCTCCCCTCCATCCTCGGCTGGCTGATTGCCGGCATCGTGTTCGGACCGTACCTTGCAGGGGTGGTCACCTTGGACATCACCGACGCCCTGTGGTACAAGGTGGCGATCAAGTTCTTTGAGTGCTTTGCCGGCGTCATGATCGGGCGGGAAATCGTGTTCAAGAAAATTGCAAGCTTCGGCAAACAGATCATCGGCATCACTTTTGTGCAGTCCATCGGCACATTTTTGTTTGTGAGTGCGGCGTTTGCCGTTGTTTTTCGCATTGCCCACATCCCGATGTACTTAGCCCTCATTTTCGGCGGCATTGCTCTGGCAACGGCGCCGGCGCCCGCTCTGTCCATCGTCAACGAATATCACACCCAAGGTCCCGTCACCAAAACGCTGATTCCCCTTGCCGCCATGGATGACATCATCGGCGTCTTTGTGTTTTTTACGGTGATTTCTGTGGTCAGTGCGGCCAAGGGCGGCGCCTGCGCATCGCCCCTGTCCATCGTGGGTATGGTCTTACTGCCGTTCGTGATCGGGATCCTTGCCGGCGTTTGTGCCGCCTTTTGCATGAAACGGGCGAAAAACCTCTACCTGCGGTTTGCGCTGCTGCTGTTGTTCCTGTGCGTCTCGGCGGTATGCGGTCTGCTCACGGATAAATATGTCTTTCACGATTTCCGCTTGAACTATCTTTTGATCGGCATGGCGTTCAGCGCGGCCGTTGCCAATATTTTGCCCGAAGAGGAACTGGCGCAGACGCTGAAGCTGTACAGCCCCCTGCTCAACTGCGCCCTTGTCCTCGTCATCGTCAACCTGGGGATGCCGCTGGACTACCGTTTGATTGCCGGAGCCGGACTGTTCACCGCCATCTACATCCTGTCCCGTGCCGTGGGAAAGATCGGCGGCGCCTACTGCGGCGGAAAACTCACCAAGGCGGAACCGGCAGTCACCCGGTATCTCGGGTTTACCCTGTTGCCCCATTCCGGCGTTTCGCTGGTGTTTACCGGCATCGCCGTCACGACATTGACCCCCATCGACCCCTCCCTTGCCTCCATCGTATCGGGTACCATCGCCGCGGCGGCCATTATCAACGAAGTGATCGCCGTCATCCTCGCCAAGTACGCTTTTCAATGGGCAGGCGAGATTCCGAAATAATGGCAAGAAGAAAAGGGTTCATCACGGTTTTTTGTGGGATTAAAAGTTTCGCTCAAGCCTTTTTAAAGGCTTGCGGATTCCAAAGGCGGCGCCTTTGGTCGCCGACCGCAGTCGGCGAAATTAGGGGCAA
>JBJEQK010000144.1:0-8225 GCA_051881715.1 Acutalibacteraceae bacterium | reverse complement strand
TAGTTCTTGGAGAGGAACTCTAAAAACTACTACTTTTATTATACGAGGAGGAAATGAAATGAAAAAAGCAATTTCTTGTTTACTGGCGATTCTGATGATTCTCACGTCCCTGATGTTTTCTGTCAGTGCAGCAACGCCTATAGTGGGCGGAGATAATATTTCAAAAGCAACGACTGTCAACTTTAACCAAACCTATTCTTCCACCATCTCGGCGAATAAAGAAACGGCGTTTTATAAAGTTACCCTGCCGAGATCGGGCAAACTCAGCTACCATTTCGACTCGGAAACAATTGAAAGTTTTTATCTCGGATTATACAATTATGAAGGCAAAGAGTACAGTGATGAATATTGTTGGTTAAATAAAGTAACCGGACACATAAATAAAACAGGTTCATATGACCTTACAGCCGGCACGTTTTATTTGTGCGTGAATGCAGATTATTTATACTACGGGGATTATTCATTTACGCTATACTATGAAGACACAAACGAATCTTTTGCGGAAACGGAAACAAACCGAAACAACAATATTAGGCAAGCATATCCGATTCAACTGGGCAAATCCTACAACGGAAACATCGGCATCAATGACTCGTGTGACTACTACAGTTTTACCGTCTCTTCCCCGTGTACATTGCCGTTTACAATAACGTCCGGAGATACTGAATTTTTTGTGTATCTTTACAATCAAAATGGCGATGAGCTTACATATGAATATGTGTATGCAAAGAGCGAACTCGGAGAAATAGACTATAGTGATACATTCAGCTTTTCCGAGCCGGGAACATATTATTTAGCAATAGAAGAATGCAGCGGTTCTCATCCGGGAAAGTATACTTTCACATTAGGTAATTTGCCGAGCACATCCTATACGATTCGCTTCAACGCGAACGGCGGGTCGGTTTCCCCGTCCAGCCGAACAGTGAGCGCCGGCACCCCCGTTACACTGCCCACGGCGACCCGCACAGGATACACCCTCCTTGGCTGGTCAACAAGCGCCGGTGCGTCTTCTGCGACATGGAAGGCCGGCAGCAGCTACACGGTGAACAAGGACGTGACCCTGTATGCCATTTGGCAAAAGGATGATGCCCCGACTCCCTCGACGCAGTATACCGTTCTGTTTGACGGCAACGGCGGACAGGCAAATGCAAGCTCGGTCACGTTCGATGCAGGCACCTCCTTTAAGCTGCCCGGTGCATCCCGCAGAGGATATATCATGCTCGGCTGGTCGGAAAACAGCGATGCTTCGTCCGCAGACTATGCAGTCGGTGAATCCTACACCGTCACAAAAGATGTCACGCTGTATGCCGTTTGGACCGTCAATCCGTCCATCTGGCAAAAAATCGTGAATTTCTTTGCTTCTGCGGTAGAATCCATTTTAGTTATTATCAATTTTTTGTTTCAACTCATCTTATAAGAGACCCGTAACCGAAATCTATTTCCTTTTGTATAATTCAATTTAGAAAAAACAGAAGCTTTTTCGGAGTATTCCATCCGAGAAATGCTTCTGTTTTTTATGTGTTCTTCAATGCGACGACCCCTTTTTGCGGGTTTGGTATTGCGGCGGTGGGATGGATATGGTATAATATTTTATCTGCATTCACGCAGGGATTTCGAGAAAAAGGAGAATCGTCATGTACGATATTATCGTTGTCGGCGCAGGTCCCGCAGGGATGACGGCGGCGCTGTATGCCTGCCGAGCCGGAAAGCGTGTGCTGATTTTGGAAAAAGAGACCTTTGGCGGGCAGATCACCTATTCCCCCAAGGTGGAAAACTATCCCGGCATTGCCCAGATGAGCGGCAGTTTCTTTGCCGACCAGCTCCTCGAACAGGTGCTTGCCATGGGCGCCGAGGTGGAGATGGAAACCGTCACCGCCGTGGACAAAACGGAAACGGGTATCTGCGTGCGCACAGAAAGCGGTGAATTTGACTGCCGTGCCGTGATTTTGGCGACCGGCTCTCGCCACCGTCAGCTGGGACTGCCCCACGAGAACGAACTGGTGGGCGAGGGCGTGTCCTACTGTGCCGTATGTGACGGCGCTTTCTATGCGGGCAAAAATGTGGCGGTTATCGGCGGCGGCAATACGGCACTGCAGGAGGCGGTTCTGCTGTCCGAGACCTGTGCCCATGTGACGCTGGTGCAGAATCTTCCCGTTTTCACGGGCGAGGAAAAGCTGTTGGAAATTCTCCGCGCCAAGGACAATGTCTCTTTCCTCACCGAAACCGTTGTGGCGGAGCTGAAAGGCGAGACGGCGCTGGAAGCCATCGTCCTCGACAAAAACGGCGAGAAATCCACGCTGACAGTGGACGGCATTTTTGTCGCCATCGGTCAGGTGCCCGAAAACGAACCCTTCGCTTCCCTCGTTCCGCTGACAGCGCAGGGGTATTTTGACTGCGGGGAGGACTGCGTGACCGAGACGGCGGGCGTTTTTGTCGCCGGGGACTGCCGCAGAAAGACGGTGCGGCAGATCACCACCGCCACGGCAGACGGTGCATCGGCGGCTCTTGCGGCGTGCAAATATGTGGATGCACTGTAATTGAGGAAATATGGAAAAAGTTTGTCCCTTACATAAAAAATGCGGCGGATGCCAGATGATGCATCTGCCGTATGCCGAACAGCTGCGGCGCAAGGAAAATCAGGTGCGTGCGCTTTTAGGCAGGTACGGCAAAGTGTCGCCTATCCTCGGCATGGAAAATCCGTACCACTACCGCAACAAGGTGCAGGCGGCGTTCAAGCGTTTGCCGGACGGGAGGATCCTTTCCGGCGTGTACCAGTCCGGCTCCCATCGGGTGGTGCCGGTGGATGACTGTCTGCTGGAGGACAGAACGGCGGATGCCATCATCGTCACTGTCCGCTCCATGCTCAAAAGCTTCAAGATTCCTGTGTTCGACGAGGACACGGGCAGAGGCGTTCTGCGCCATGTTCTGGTCAAAAGAGGCTTTCACAGCGGCGAGGTGATGGTGGTGCTGGTCTGCGCCACGCCGACGTTTCCCTCAAGGAACAATTTTGTCAAGGCTCTGCTGGACAAACACCCGGAGATCACGACCGTGATTTTGAACATCAATCCCTATCAGACCAATTTGGTGCTCGGACCGAGTGAGCGGGTACTGTACGGCAAGGGGACGATTGAGGACACCCTCTGCGGCAAGGTGTTTCGCATCTCGGCGAAGTCCTTTTACCAGATCAACCCCGTGCAGACGGAGATCCTGTACGGCAAAGCCATGGAGCTTGCCGACCTGCACGGCACGGAAACGGTGATCGACGCCTACTGCGGCATCGGCACCATCGGGCTGGTGGCGTCCGACAGGGCGGGGAAGGTCATCGGCGTGGAGCTGAACAAGGACGCTGTTCGGGACGCCATCGTCAACTGCAAGCGAAACGGCGTAAAAAATGCCCGCTTCTACTGCGGGGACGCCGGCGACTTTATGCGGGACATGGCGCACGCCGGGGAAAAGGCGGACGTGGTGTTCATGGACCCGCCCCGTGCGGGAAGCTCCCGGGAATTTCTGCTGTCTGCCGTGAAGCTGGCGCCGAAAAAAATCGTCTACATTTCCTGCAACCCCGAAACCCAGGCACGGGACATCGCCCTGCTGCACAAAAACGGCTACCGCGTCCAAGCCATCCAACCTGTTGATATGTTCCCCCACACAGCGCACGTGGAATGTGTGGCACTGCTGACGAGAATGAAATAAAACAACAAAGAGAGCGAGTAGGTAATGCCTGCCCGCTCTCTTTTTCTTGCCACGGCGGAGGAAATGTGGTAGGATGGTTTTATACAGAAGAAAGCGAGGGGGAAAGATATGCTGACACAAAGACTGGGGAGTGTTACACAAAAGGACGAGGCGTTTGTGGATGCGCTGATTCGGGAAATTGAACGACATCCGGGCAGTGTGGACGAGGTTTGGCTGGCGACCGATTATGGGTTTCCCACGCTGGAAACGCACCGCCAATCGGCACAGCAGCTTGTTCGGACGGCGGAGAAGTTTCGCAAAATCGGTGTGCGGGTGTCTCTGCAGCTGTCCAACAGCATCGGACACGGGGAATATATGTCCGCCCGGGACTGCTCGGGACTGCTCTATCCCGGCTCGCCCATCGAGAAAATGGTCGGGCATGACGGCACGGTGGCGGACTACTGCTTTTGCTGGAACGGCAGGCATCTGTGCGAGTATGTCCAGCGGGAGCTGAGCGAATACGTTTCCCGGCTGAAGCCCTACTGCGTCTGGATAGATGACGACCTGAGGGCGTCAAACCATGATCCCGTTTCCTTCGGCTGTTTCTGCGACGACTGTATGCAAAAATTCAACCGCAAATATCACGCCGATTTCACCCGGGAAACGCTGGTGCAGGAAATCGTTTCGGGAGACCCTGCATGGCGGGAAAAGCACATCGAGTTTTTGCGGGAGGGTCTCGCCGATTTCACCTACGAACTGGGCTGTGTGATCCATGCGGCGTCCCCCGACACACGCATGGGATATCAGTACTGCGCCAACGGCGGCTACACCGGCTTCGGCTACGACTTCATCTTTGACGCCATGCGCCGTGCCACGCATCATGACCCCTGTTCCCGTCCCGGCGGCGGCCACTACAACGACCACGTTCCCGCCGGCTTCATCGACAAGGGGGAACTGCTGGACTATCAAAACTATATGCTTCCCGATTATGTGCGGGAGATTCGCCCCGAAATCGAGAGCCTGCCCGATATTGTGTACGGCAAAAGCATCGGCGGAACCTGCTTTGAAACCTCCTACTATATGGCGTCCGGCGCCAATGCCATGAGCTACGCCATTTTGATGAACAACTACGAGCCCATGTCTTGGCACGGGAAAATGCTCGCCGCCTTTGCCGAACACAGGCGTTTTTGGGAGATGCTGTGCCAAACGAGCCAAAACACTTTTCCCACCGGGCTGCGGCTTGCGTTCCCTGAAAAAGGGTATCTCCGCCGCGCCGACAGTGTGCAGGCGTACAGCCGGGAATACTATCAGGAACTGCGGCCGCTTCGCTTCGTCAACATCCCGATCGCCTTTTCCCGGGATGCGTCCCTGTGCGCCTATTTGTCCTTGAACAATGCCGAGGCGATGTGTGACAGGGAGATCGAAATGTGGATGACAAAGCCTGTTCTCACCACGGCAGAGGTGGTGGCGTATTTGACGGATCGAGGGTTCTCTTTCCCGTGTACAGCCAAGAAAATCGACACCCTCAAGCTGTATGAAGCCTTTACGGATCACCCTGTAAACGATGTGACCGAGCCGGGAGTGGCGAGGTGCTGGCGCGGGCAGTTTGGACAAGGCGATGGCTTTGCGCTGTTCGGCGGCGAAGCCTTTGCGCCCCTCGGGCTGTACGCGACGGACAGCGATGCCTTTGTACCGCAGGGCGCCGCTTCATCGGCGATCCTCACGCTGGACACCGGCGCAAAGTGGGCGGTGTTCGGCTTGGATTTCCCGCAAAGAACGCTCAGCTGTGCAAAGGTGCGCCAGATTATAAAGGCGGCGGAATACATCACGGGACACGGCTTCGCCGCAGAGCTTCTGACACCGATCCAGGGCGTGCTGCAGCCGAGGGTGAATGATGCAGGAAAGACGGTGCGTGTCTGCTTCACCAACTGTACCGTGGGGGACAGCGGCGAAACGGAACTGCTGGTGCGCGATCCCGCAAGCGACCGTTTCCTTGTCATGGGGCAGTACGAAAAGGCATACACACCCGAAGTGCGGCAGGTGTCGGAAAATGCGTATATTGTCAAGCTCCGCAACATCAAGGCGTACACCGTCTGCGGAGTGTTTTGCGTGTGATTTGGGGTTCATCACGGATTATTGTGGGATCAAAAGTTTCGCGCAAGCTTTAAACGCTTGCGGATTCCAAAGGCGGCGCCTTTGGTCGCCGATCGCAGACGCCGAAATCTTGGGCAATACCGCACACCCCAATTGTGCGGTATTGCCCTTGACAACAGAAAAGCGCAGGAGGGGAGCCATAAAAACAGGGCGCTGTTGCAGGCAGGGGGAACCTGCCCGGACAGCGCCCTGTTTTTTCTTGGGTTACAGAATGTCGATATATTCGCCGGCCAGCGCTTTGTTCATGCTGCGCACGGCGCAGAATTTGCCGCACATGGAGCAGGTGTCCTCGTGCTCGGGGGCACGGTCGTCCCGGATGCTCTTGGCGGTTTCCGGGTCGATGGAGCATTCCCACTGCTTGTCCCAGTCGAAACTGCGGCGGGCGTCCGCCATGGCGTCGTCGATGTCCCGGGCATGGGGCACCTTTTTGGCGATGTCGGCGGCGTGGGCGGCAATGCGGGAGGCGATGATGCCCTGCTTGACGTCGTCCACATTGGGGAGCGCCAGATGCTCTGCGGGGGTGACGTAGCACAGGAATGCGGCGCCGGCAGAGGCGGCAACTGCGCCGCCGATGGCGGAGGTGATGTGGTCGTAGCCGGGTGCGATATCGGTGACAAGGGGACCGAGGACATAGAACGGCGCGCCCATGCAGATGGTCTGCTGAATCTTCATGTTGGCTGCGATCTGGTCAAGGGGCATATGACCGGGTCCCTCCACCATGACCTGCACATCCTTTGCCCATGCCCGTTTGGTCAGCTCGCCCAGACGCACCAGCTCCTCGATCTGGCACACGTCGCTGGCGTCCGCCAGACAGCCGGGACGGCAGGCGTCGCCGAGGGAAATCGTGACATCATATTCCCGGCAGATGTCCAAAATCTCGTCGTAGTATTCGTAGAAGGGGTTTTCCTCCCCGGTCATGCACATCCACGCAAACACCAGCGAGCCGCCCCGGGAGACGATGTTCATCTTGCGCTTGTGGCGGCGGATCTGCTCGATGGTCTTGCGGGTGATGCCGCAGTGCAATGTGACGAAGTCCACGCCGTCCTCGGCGTGCAGACGCACCACGTCGATGAAGTCCTTGGCGGTGAGGGTGGCGAGGTCGCGCTGGTAGTGAATGACGCTGTCGTAGACCGGCACGGTGCCGATCATGGCGGGGCATTCGCTGGTGAGCTTGCGGCGGAAGGGCTGGGTGTTGCCGTGGGAGGACAAGTCCATGATCGCCTCGGCGCCCATGTTGACCGCCGCCATGACCTTTTCCATCTCCACGTTGTAGTCCTTGCAGTCCCGGGAGACGCCCAGGTTCACGTTGATCTTGGTGCGCAGCATGGAGCCGACGCCGTTGGGTTCGAGGCAGGTGTGCCGCTTGTTGGCGCAGATGGCGACCTGCCCCCTTGCGACAAGGTCACGGATCTCCTCTTCGGTGCGGTATTCCTTGGCGGCAACCGCCTTCATTTCGGGGGTGATGATGCCCATGCGGGCGGCTTCCATCTGGGTAGAATAATTTCTCATATTGACAACTTCCTTTCAGAGCAGAATTTATAGCGATTCGGCAAATTTGCCGCAAAGTGCAAATCCGTGGTTCATCGGTCCGCTTCCCTTGCCCAAGTCGAGCATGGCGGCCAGTGCGGCGGAGATGTATTCCTTGGCACGCTCTACGGACTGCGGCAGGGAGAATCCCTTGGCGAGGTTGGCGGCAATGGCGGAGGACAGGGTGCAGCCGGTGCCGTGGGTGTTGGGATTGTCGATGCGTTCTCCGCAGAACCACCGGCACGCACCGTCAAACAACAGGTCATCGGCGTTGCAAAGTCCGTGTCCGCCTTTCAGCAGTACGGCGCAGCCAAAGCGTGTATAGATCTTTTCCGCACTCTTTTCCATGTCCGTGCGAGTTTGGATGGACATTTCCGAGAGCACTTCGGCTTCGGGAATGTTGGGCGTGACGACTGCCGCCAACGGGAAAAGCAGGTCTGTCAGGGCGGTGACGGCTTCGCTTTGCAGCAGAGCAGAACCGCTGGTCGCTACCATGACCGGGTCCACGACGATGTTTTTTGCTTCGTAGTGCCGCAGTCTGTCTGCGATCACGCGAATCAGCGCTGAGGAGGCGACCATGCCGATCTTGACGGCATCGGGGTAAATGTCCTCAAACACTGCGTCGATCTGTTTTTGCAGGAATTCCGGCTCGACCTGCGAAATCCCCGTAACGCCGGTGGTGTTCTGTGCCGTCAGCGCAGTGATGGCGCTGGTGGCATAGACACCGTTCATGGTCATGGTTTTGATATCTGCCTGAATACCGGCGCCTGCGCAGGAATCCGAGCCTGCGATGGTTAATGCTGTTTTCATGAAGTTACTCCTCGTATAATAAAAGTAGTAGTTTTTAGAGTTCCTCTCCAAGAACTATGGTA
>JBJEQK010000143.1:0-8231 GCA_051881715.1 Acutalibacteraceae bacterium | reverse complement strand
ATCCGCAAGCCTTTAAAAAGGCTTGAGCGAAACTTTTAATCCCACAAAAATCCGTAATAAACCAAAAAAAGACATGGATTTCTTTTTGAGAAACCCATGCCAAAAAATCATTCAAATGTTTCCACATTGTAGACTGTCCAGTGCCGCAGCTCGCCGGTTCGGGCGATGGACACTTCCAGAAATGCGGACTTCAAGTGGCTCGGTTCGCTGTCCGGGTCGGCAGTCATCAGCTCGGCGGTGATGCGGTAGTGCCCATTCTCTAAGGTTTGGCAGGCACGGACGTGCGCCTCGGTGGGCTGGATGCCCGTCGCAAGACAGCGGAAGTAATAGTAGTCGCCCTCGGCGTAGAACGCATCGGTGCGCACACGGCTGTCCGGGGTGCAGTGCAGGACATCCTCCAGAAGGAAATCCACCACGGCGGCATCCACCTTGTAGTAGGTGTCGGGGAACAGCTCCCGGGGATCGGGGTCGGTCTCCACGGACAGCTGTTCGTAAGTGCCGTGGGAGGCGTCGGGATCCAGCGTGTCGTAGACCCGCTGCAAGCCCCAGGGTACGGAGCCGTCGGTGATATATTCCATGGCGTCTTGGACGTCTGCGTCTGCGCTGTCGTAGTCCACATAGAAAAAGTGCGGCCAAAGCATGGCTTCCAGCCGGGCAATATCGGCGGCGGACACGCCCATGGGCAGGGTGATGGAGGCACCGTCCGTTTCCAGCGTTTCCATGGTGGGCAGCTCGGCGGAGCGGGTCGTTTCCGTGGGCACTTCGGTGGGATTTGCGCTTGTGGACGATACCGCCCAAGGCCTCGGCTCCTCCTCGGTCTGCCGCTTGCCGCATCCGGCATAGAAAAGCAGTATCACCGCCAGTGCGGCGCAAAGGAAAATTTTTGCACGTTTCATCGGTTCACTCCCCTTAACGGCATCAGCCTACCACAGGACGACTGTTTTGTCAAGTCAGCTATCCTTCGCTTCCACCAGCAGTACCATGTCGGTGGCTTTCGGCTTTTCACCGATGCAGTATGTGCCGAACCGGGTCGCCGTAAACGCACGCTTTTCCGAGTATTCCCCCGTTACGGGGTCAAACCATTGGCAGGTGTAGCTTCCCCCCGGAACAAGATTGCCCACGGTACCCGTTTGGAGTCCGCCGTAAAACTTCGTGTTTGCTTTCTGTGCAATGGATGTGTCGGTGAAAGAATAGAAATACAGCACGATTTCGGAGTTGTCCGCATTGCCGGCGCAGGTATAGTAGACGTTGGCGCAGGGCACAAAATAGGCACGGTTGTCAAACCGGGGGATGAGCGTGTACCATTTCGCCTGCTCCAGAAAAGCGCGCATATACCCGACCTGATAGCTGCTGGGGTATTCGAGCGCATCCTGCCAGGTTGCGTGAATTTTTTCTTCGCTGGTGATGGTGTCCACACCGTCGGAGCTGTCGTTTTCCTCATCGTAGGTGTTGAGATAGCTCCACGTGTCGTGACCGCCCCAGCCGTAGCCGTACATCCCGTTGAGATACGCTGTCCAACCCTGCATCCGCGAGCCGAAATTTTTCGTCCACAGATAGCAGTACTGTCCCTCGTAGTTTACGGCGGGTTTGCCCTGCCCATTGAACCAATAATCCTTTGCCACGTTGAAATCGCAAGGTTCTGTTTTGGAGATCTGCCACTGCGCCGCATAGAACGTGTGTGCCGGCACATCCCGGAAACAGGAGGGGGCGGAAGAACGCAGATACACCTTGCATTTGTCGCCCGCACCCTTGCCGTTGCCGTAGGCCGCCGTTGCCCCCGTATGCTCCTGATGGGCGGAAAGGGGATGGTCGTAGGCGTCGTATTTTGCCAAATACAGGGCAACGAGCTTGTAAGGATTGTTTTTATAGTTCCAGTCCGGGTGTTCGGTCTCGCTCCAATAGAAGTCGTTGTCCGATTCCTGCCCCAGCGTCCAGATCACGGGATAAGCGCCGTACCGTGCCACCCAGTAGCGGCAAATTTTTTCTAAGTATTGCTTGGCGCTGTCCGTCAAATCCTTGTCGGCCGTATAGCCGCCGTGGTTTTCGATCAGCGGCTGCATATAGGCGGTGAAGAAAAACTGGGCGTTTGCGTGGACGAGACCGTTTTGCGCAATGATGGCGAACTTTTCATCGTACTGCGCAAGTCCCGCCATGTCCGCCTCGGTGATGCCGTCGGTGAAATCGAATGTCGCACCGATGGGCTCACTCTGGTACACGGTAAAGCCCTGCGCGGTACGCTTTTCACAGATGGTTTTCACCATCTCCGCCGTTTCGTCCCCAAGACTCCAGTGGGTGTCGCCAAGATAGAAAAAAGGTGTGCCGTCGGCGTAGGTGAAATACTTTTTGCCGCTGTTCGTCGTCACAAAGCCGTGCTTGTATATGTCGTGCGTACCGCTGTATGCATCGCAGATCACCTTGCCGGTTCTTGCGCCGAGGGAGGTGTTTTCGCTGTCGGTACAAACGGTTTTGTAGTACCATGTGCCGGCGGAGGGACAGACAAAACGGGCTTTCCACGTGTTGCCGCCGTCCCAGAAAGCAGGGATGGTATAGAGCTTGCCGCCGCCGAACAGAAGCAGATCCACCTCCACATCGCAAAACGGGTCGGCATAGGCTTTGTCGCTGACAAAGGTAATCTCCTGCATGACCCATGTTTCGGCGGACAGGGTCTGTTCGGGGTTGTCGATCGGTTCGCCGTAGTATTCTGTCCAGGAAGGTGCGTTCACAGGCGGCACGGGAATGTTCGCTTCGTCTGTGTGCAGAAGCTTGTTTCGGCATCGGGCAAGGACGCTGATGATTGTGCCCGAAACGTCCTCCAGCACCCGCAGCAGGGACGGCACTTGCCCTGCTTCGCCGGCGGCATAGGACGGGACAGCCGTGGCAGACAACAGAATACAGACACAAAGGGTAAAACCGAGTATTCTTTTCTTGAGCATACAGGTACACACCTTTCTTTTTTTGCGTATTATAACAGGATGCACGGAAATGCGACAGTGCCCTAAAAAAGACTGCCGCCGTTGACGTTTGTCAACCGGCGACAGCCGGGGAATGCAAGATGTCAGGCGTGTATGGAGTTGTAGAACGAGATCTGTCCGCTGCTGCCGATCTCGGCAAGGACGCCGTCCTCCTCGTTGGTGGTGAGGATCGTGCTGTTGACGCACCGTGCGATCCGCCAAAGGATAAGGACGTTTTTGATGTTTCTGTTGTTCGTAATGACACAGTACTCGGGAGAAAGCGTCTTGAGCCAGTTGCGCGAGGAAGAAAGCGGATAACCGTGGTGTCCGACCTTGAGCAGATGCACATCGCCGATCTGCTCGGCAAGACGGGTTTCGTCGCCGCTGATGTTGTCTATGTCGCCGGCGAGGAAAATTCTCGTGCCGTCCTTTTCCACGAGTACGCCCATGGACTGGTCATTTTCCCCCACCTTGCCGTCGGTGGGTTCGTCAATGCCGTTGAAAATCGTAACGGTAAAGTTGCCGAGAGGGAACGGTTCGCTGTCGGGCTGGGAAACGATCGGCACATTTTTCCCCTCGAGGGCGCTGACCATCTGGTCATACACCTCCTGATTGTCCCAATTCTGGACTTCGCTGTCCTTGATTTTACTGCTGTCGTAGACTTTGAGATACGCCCGGTCGATGACAATTTCGCTGTCGGCGATCACGGTGTCAAAGCCGCCGATGTGGTCGGAGTGGCTGTGGGTTCCGAGGACGAAGTCCAGATGAACCGTGCCGTCCTCGCCTGCGGCGTTTTGCTTCAGGTACGCCACCACCTTGTCCTCGTACCCCGTGAGGTTCAGGGAGTCGAAGCCCCGCGGATTGTCGCTGTCCTCGCCGGCGTCCACAAGGGCAAAGTGTCCGTCACTCTCCAAAAGAATTGCGTCGGAACTGCCGGTGTTCAGAAAATGAATACGGTCTGTGCCGCCGCCCAAAGCAGCGTCTTGGACTTCGATATTGTTTCGGTTGGCGCGGATTCTGTATTCGGGAAAAAGGATGAATATCCCTGCCGGAATCAGGAAAACAAGGAGCAGGGCAAGTAAAACTATGAACATTTTTTTCGTTTTGTTTTTAGTTTTTTTCATGTACATTTCCTTTCTGTGCAGCGTTTTGTGCGTTCAAAAAACCAATTATAAGTATAATCGGAAATCTGCATTGTGTCAAGCCGACGAAAAACTGCCGAGCTTGCAAGAATTGACACTTTTGCGCCGGTGTGGTATGCTACTGTTCAGAAATTGTCTTTTGCTGTTCGGGAGGAAGTGGAAAAGTGAAAACCATTCGGGTTCATGCGGAGGTTCTGTATTTTGTGAGTATTGTCCTGCTGGCGTTTTCCGTGGCGATGATCACCTGCACCGATTTCGGCGTTTCGATGATCGTGGCGCCGGCGTACATCCTCTCGCAGAAGATCGGGCTGACCTTCGGGCAGTGCGAATACATCGTGCAGGGGGTGCTGTTTGCGGTATTTTGTATCGCCATGAAAAAGGTGAAACCGATCTACTTCAGCTCCTTCCTGACGGGACTGCTCTACGGTGCGGTGCTCGACCTGTGGCGGCTGGCGGTTCCCCATTTCAATCCCGCTGTGACCGTCCCCGGTACACTGCCCCTGCCGCTGAAGATCGTGTATTTCGTGCTGGGCATGACGCTCACGTCCCTGTCCATCGCCATGATCTTTCGGGTGTATTTGTACCCGCAGGTGTATGATTTCTTCGTCAAGGGCATTGCACAGCGGTACCGCCTGAACCGCACCCGCTTTAAACAGATTTTTGACTTTTCCTGCCTGCTCGTCTCCTGCGCCATGACGCTTTTGCTGTTCCGCCGGTTTGTGGGCGTCGGATTCGGCACGTTGATCATGACCGCCTGCAACGGCTTTTTGATCGGCTTTTTCGACAAGTGGCTGGAAAAGCACGTGGAGGTCACACCGCTGTTTCCGAAGCTTGCGGCACATTTTGACTTGGAGTGCTGCGCATGAAACGTGTATTTTGGATCGTTGCCGACAGTCTCGGCATCGGCGCACAGCCGGACGCGGCGCTCTATGGGGACGCAGGCGCCGACACATTCCGCTCGGTTTGCCGCAGTGACAAACTGCATATCCCCACCCTCGAATCGCTGGGACTGCGCTGTGCCCACGGCGAGGCGGGCAGTCCCGGCGGCGTGTACGGCAAGCTGACGGAAAAGTCTGCCGGCAAGGACACCGTGACGGGGCACTGGGAGATGTGCGGCGTCGTGTCCGAGCGAGCGTTCCCCACCTATCCCGACGGCTTTCCGCCCGAGGTGCTGGAGCCGTTTTGCCAAGAGATCGGCAAAGCGGTGCTTTGCAACAAGCCGTATTCCGGCACCAAGGTGCTGCAGGACTACGGCGAAGAACATCTGCGCACGGGATTCCCCATCGTATACACCTCCGCCGACAGCGTGTTTCAGATCGCCGCCCATACGGCGGTGACGGATGTGCAGGAATTGTATCGCTATTGCCGCATTGCCCGGCAGATTTTGCAGGGAGAACACGCCGTCGGTCGTGTGATCGCGCGACCCTTTGCGGGGGAGTTTCCCTTTTACCGCACCGGGGACAGGCGGGACTTTTCTTTGCCGCCGCCCAAGGAAACGGTGCTGGACTGCCTGAAAAACGCCGGTCTGGATGTGCTGGCCG
Organism: Acutalibacteraceae bacterium; assembly: GCA_051881715.1. Classification (GTDB taxonomy): domain Bacteria; phylum Bacillota; class Clostridia; order Oscillospirales; family Acutalibacteraceae; genus UBA1425. The sequence goes on along the minus strand of JBJEQK010000143.1, from coordinate 2,597 downwards.
TGGGCAAGATCGGAGATATATTCTGTATGCAGGGCATCACGGAACACTTTGCCACCCATAATAACGCCGAGGGGATGCGCATCCTCGGCGAGCTTCTGCGGCGGGATTTCCACGGGCTGTGCTACGCCAATTTGGTGGACTTCGATATGCTCTACGGTCACCGGCGAGACGTGGACGGCTATGCCGCCGCCCTGACGGCGCTGGACGATTTTCTGGGGGCTTTTCTGCCAAAGCTGGAGGACGAGGATCTGTTGATCGTGACGGGAGACCACGGGTGTGACCCGGCGTTTCGCGGCACCGACCACACACGGGAGTACGTGCCCATGCTGGCATACAATAAAAATTGGACGCCCCGAAACATCGGCACACGGGAAACCTTTGCCGATCTCGGCGCAAGCGTTGCCGAGGCGCTGGGCGTTTTATACGGCGGTGACGGCACCGCATTTTGGACAGAGGGTGAATTATCATGAAAATCGCAGGACTGCAAAAATTGACACTACTGGATTTCCCGGAGCGGGTCGCCTGCACGGTGTTCCTCGGCGGATGCAATTTCCGCTGTCCGTTCTGCCACAACAGTGCGCTGGTGTACCCGCAGGAGACCGAAGAAATGACCGAGGAGGAATTCTTTGCCTTTTTGAAAAAGCGTTTCGGCATTTTGGACGGCGTGGCCATCACCGGCGGCGAGCCGCTGCTGACGGAAGAAATTGTCCCGTTTATCGAAAAAATCAAGGCGCTCGGCTACGCCGTCAAGCTCGACACCAACGGCAGCAATCCCGCCCGTCTGGAGACGCTGGTGCGGCGGGGGCTGGTGGACTATGTGGCGATGGACATCAAAAATTCCCCGGAGAAATACGCCCTGACCTGCGGGTTGAAGGCGATGGATCTGGACAAGATCCGGCAGAGCGTCCGCTTTTTAAAGCAGGGACTGGTGCCGTATGAATTTCGCACCACCGTGGTGGAGGAGTTCCACGAGGCGGCGGATTTTGAAGCCATCGGGCGCTGGCTCGAGGGGGCGCAGGCGTACTATTTGCAGTGCTTCGTGGATTCGGGTGCGTGCCTGTGCGAGGGATTGCAGGCGCCGTCGGAGGAATCTTTGCAGCTGTACCGTGCGCTGGCGGCGAAATATGTGCCCAATACCCGGCTGCGGGGCGTTTGAGCGCAAATGCGGACGCTTTCTATTGACAGAGAACGGCTGCATGATGTACAATAAAATAGTTACTTTGTATGCACTCGGGCGAATCAGCGCCCTTGGAACACTTTCAGGAAGTGAAAATGATGTACACAGCAAAGCGTGCGTTGGATCTGGCGGGGAGCATTCTCCTGCTCCTGCTGCTGTTTGTTCCGATGCTTTTGCTTGCCCTTGTTTCCCTCTGTGCGCAGGGCAGACCCGTACTCCTGCGGCAGGCACGTTACGGCAAGGACGGCAAAGTGTTTAAAATTTTAAAATTCCGCACCATGCGCAACGGCACGCCCAACGTGGCGAGCAACCGCGTGGATGCCGGACAGATCACCAAATGGGGCGAGTTTCTGCGCCGGACAAGCTTGGATGAACTGCCGCAGTTGTGGAACATCCTCAAGGGGGACATGAGTTTTGTCGGCCCCCGTCCGCTGATCGTGGAGGAGCAGGACGCCCACCGAATGCGCACCGAACACGGCGTGTATCGCGTCCGTCCGGGCATCACCGGCTGGGCGCAGGTCAACGGCAGGGATTTCGTGGGGCTGAAAAAGAAAACGCAGCTGGATGTGGAATATATCGAAAAGGCATCCTTTCTGTTTGATTTGAAAATCGTGTGGAGATCCGTGGGGTCTGTGTTTATGCAGAAGGACATCCGACATTAGAGAAAAGGCGGAGAGCAATGACAAAGTACAAAATCGCCGTGGCGGGGACGGGCTATGTGGGCCTTAGCATCGCCGTGCTTTTGGCACAGCACCACACGGTCAAGGCGCTGGACATCCTGCCCGAAAAGGTGGACGCCATCAATCGCAGGTGTTCGCCCATCGCCGACGCCTATATTGAAAAATATTTCGCTGAAAAGACGCTGGATCTGACGGCGACCACGGATGCGAGAGAGGCGTACAGGGATGCGGATTTTGTGGTCATCGCCACGCCCACCGACTACGACAGCCGGAAAAATTTCTTCGACACCTCCTCCGTGGAGAGCGTGATCGACATTGTTTCGGCACTCAACCCCGAGGCGACCATGGTCATCAAGTCCACGGTGCCCGTGGGCTTTACGGAGAGTATGCGGCAGAAAAAAGGGTGCCGCAATTTGCTGTTTTCCCCGGAATTTCTGCGGGAGACCAAGGCGCTGTACGACAACCTCTATCCGTCCAGAATCATTATCGGCACAGACAAAACGGATGCGGCGCTGACGGAAAAGGCGCATATTTTTGCAGAACTTTTGCAGCAAGGTGCCTGCAAGAGCGACATTGACACCTTGTTCATGGGCTTTACGGAGGCGGAGGCGGTGAAGCTGTTCGCCAACACCTATCTGGCACTGCGTGTGTCCTATTTCAACGAGCTGGACACCTACGCCGAGATGAAGGGGCTGAACACCCGGGACATCATCAACGGCATCTGTCTCGACCCGCGCATC
>JBJEQK010000142.1:0-2028 GCA_051881715.1 Acutalibacteraceae bacterium | reverse complement strand
TATCACACAGCCGGTACCGCAGGTCTTGATCACCAGCGGTGCGTGTTCCCGGGAGGAGCCGCAGCCGAAGTTCCAGCCTGCCACCATCACATCGCCCGTCTGCACGTTTTTGACAAACTCTGCGTCAATATCTTCCATGCAGTGCAGTGCAAGTTCCGCCGCGTTGGGCGTGTTGAGATACCGTGCGGGAATAATGACATCCGTATCCACGTTGTCGGGATATTTAAAAACTTTGCCCTGTGTGTTCATGTTCAGCCCTCCTCATACTCGGTGATGAAACCGGTCAATGCGCTTGCCGCCGCAGTATGCGGAGAAGCCAAATATACTTCGCTGTCCACATGACCCATGCGGCCGACAAAGTTGCGGTTGGTGGTCGCAATACAGCGCTCCCCTGCCGCCAGAATGCCCATATATCCGCCAAGGCAGGGACCGCAGGTCGGTGTGGAAACAACTGCGCCCGCGTCGATAAAGGCGGTATAATACCCTTTTTCTACACACGAACGCAGAATCTGCATAGTGCCGGGAATGATGATACAGCGCACGCCGTCGGCAATATGCTTGCCTTTGAGGATGCTGTATGCCGCTTCCATGTCCTCCAATCTGCCGTTGGTGCAGCTGCCGATCACGACCTGATCGACCTTTACGTCATGCAGTTCGCTTGCAGGGCGCGTATTCTCCGGCAGGTGCGGACAGGCAACGGTGGGCATGATTGCACAAAGGTCAATGTCGTATGTCTTTTCGTATTCCGCATCGGCGTCCGCTTCAAACACAACGGGTGTGCGCTCGCATCTGCCGTCCATGTACGCCATCGTCCGCTCGTCCACCGGGAAGATACCGTTCTTGGCGCCCGCTTCAATGGCCATATTGCAAATGCACAGACGATCATCCATGGAAAGGCTACTGACACCCTCGCCGACAAATTCCATGCTCTTGTACAGCGCACCGTCCACACCGATCATGCCGATGATGGTCAGAATGACATCTTTGCCGCTGCAGTTGGCGGGAAGCTTTCCTGTAAGGTTAAAACGAATGGCAGAGGGAACCTTGAACCATGCCATACCGGTCGCCATGCCGGCGGCCATGTCTGTGCTGCCGACGCCGGTGGAAAAAGCGCCGAGCGCACCGTATGTACAGGTGTGGCTGTCTGCGCCGATGATGCAGTCGCCCGCTGTCACGACTCCCTGTTCGGGAAGCAGTGCGTGTTCGATGCCCATCTTGCCCACATCGTAGAAGTGGCTGACGCAGTGACTGCACGCAAACTCGCGGCAAGTCTTGGACTGCTCGGCAGCCTTGATGTCTTTATTGGGAACAAAGTGGTCGAGGACGATTGCGACCCTGTCCTTGTCGAACACCTTGTCAAATCCCGCCTTTTTAAATTCATTGACCGCAACAGGCGTTGTGATGTCGTTGCCTAAAACTATATCCAGCTTGGCGTTGATCAGCTGTCCTGCTGTGACCGAATCCAGTCCTGCATGGGCAGCAAGAATTTTTTGCGTCATCGTCATTCCCATTGCAGTTCACTCTCCTTTTACCATATTGTGGAACGCACTGAGCAGTGCGTTTGTGCTCGCTTTGACGACATCCGTATGGGAACCGGCGCCCCAGTACATCTCGCCGTTCTCTCTTTCCAGACCGATGTAGGAAACCGCTACACTCTGTGCGCCCTGCTCCTGCATACTGTGCTGGGTAAACACCTGCAAAACGTATTCTTCGCCGGTGTACGCCTTGAGGGCATTGTTGATCGCATTGAGCGTACCGTTGCCGTCCGCCTCGATCTCCGTTTCTTTGCCGTCCTTCATAAAGGTAATGTTAATCTTCACCGTGTCGTTTTCACGCATGAAATCAAAGTCCGTAACCTCTATGTCTGTTTCGATATTCAGATAGTTTTCCTTGAAAATTTGCAGCACATCCGCCACTTTCAGCTCCCTGTGCTCATGGTCGGAAATGCTCTTGCAGCAATAGCTCAGATGCTCGCGCATCTTGGCAGGAAGCACATAACCATAGGTCTGTTCCAACAGATAACCGATG
>JBJEQK010000141.1:0-2049 GCA_051881715.1 Acutalibacteraceae bacterium | reverse complement strand
TGGAATCCGCAAGCCTTTAAAAAGGCTTGACCGAAACTTTTAATCCCACAAAAATACGTGATGAACCAAAGAAATCATGGCGCTTCTGCCGGACAGAAGCGGAGAAAATGTAAGTGGAGGTAAGGACGAATGGAACTTTTAGAGGCGATCAAAGCGCGGCACAGCGTCCGCCGGTATACGAACAAAACGATGGAGGCAGATGTGCAGGAAGCACTGCAAGCCGAAATTGACGAATGCAACCAAGCGGGCGATCTGCACTTCCAGCTGGTGACCGGCGAGCCGAAGGCGTTCGACGGTTTTCTGGCGCATTACGGCAAATTCAGCGGCGTGACGAATTATATTGCCCTCGTGGGAAAGAAAGACAAAGACTTGGATGAAAAATGCGGGTACTACGGAGAGCATCTGGCCTTAAAGGCGCAGCAGCTGGGCTTGAACACCTGCTGGGTCGCCCTGAGCTACAAAAAAATCCCCGGCGCTTTTCGTGTGGACAAGGGCGAAAAACTGACGGTCGTCCTTGCGGTCGGGTACGGGGAAACACAGGGAACGGCGCATAAAAGCAAGGGTGCACAGCAGGTCAGCGACGGCGGCGCCGATGCGCCCGCATGGTTCAACGCAGGCGTGCAGGCAGCGCTTCTTGCGCCCACTGCCATGAACCAGCAGAAATTTATGCTGCGCCGTGAGGACAGCAAGGTGCGGGCAACCGCCGGCATCGGGTTCTATACGAAGCTGGATCTGGGTATTGTCAAGTATCATTTCGAGGTCGGTGCGGGAAAAGAGAACTTTACATGGGCGTGAGAAAAGCGCTGTGAAATTTGAATTTTCGGTCTTGACAATTTTATGTTTTTCTGCTAAAATATGTCGAAGTAAGGGAGTAGTCGGCGCGCAAGCGTGGTAATGCCAACATACTGAAGGTTTCCTTCTGGTTTTACATGAAATGACGAGACTTATCTGCAAAAGCAGATAGTCTTTGGATTTCCTCTGTTTTTGCAAATGCGAAAACGGAGGTTATTTTTTTATGAGTATCTGGGTTTCTGTTCTTTTGTTTGCGGTGGGTGTCGCCCTGGTGGTCAAGGGCGGCGACTGGTTTGTCGATTCGGCAAGCCGGATCGCACGCGCCGCAAACATTCCGCCCTTTATCATCGGCGCAACGATCGTGAGTGTGGCGACCACGCTCCCCGAAATGATCGTGTCTGTCATGGCCGCCGCAGAGGGCAAAAACGATATGGCAGTGGGCAACGCCATCGGTTCCGTCACGGCCAATACGGGACTGATTCTGGCGATCGCCTTTCTCTTTATGCACGTTGTCGCACCGCGCAAAAAATATCTCAAGCAGTGTCTGATTCTCGTCGCCACAGCCGGGATCCTTTGGGTCGGCAGTCTCGGGGGAACCGTTCAGCTTTGGGCGATCCTTGCGCTGGTCGTGCTGTTCGTGCTGTTTACGGCAACGAACATTTCCGATGCCAAGAAAGAGCCGAAGCCCGAGGAGAAGCAGGTCGTTGACCGCAAAGCGATCGTCCGGGATCTGGTGCTGTTCGCAGTCGGCGCTGCCGGGATCGTCCTCGGCTCCAACCTGCTGATCAACAGCGGCTCCGGCATCGCACAGGCGCTGGGCGTTCCCGAACGTGTGATCGCGGTAACGATGGTCGCCGTGGGCACATCTCTGCCGGAGCTGGTCACAACGATCACCGCCATTCGGAAGAAACAGGCGAATCTTTCTGCCGGCAATATCATCGGTGCCAACATCATTGACTTGGCGATCATTCTGCCGCTCTGCACGGCCGTGTCGGGCAGTTCCTTCTCCGTCTCTGCCGCCTGCCTGCGGATCGACTTTCCCTTCTGTTTTGCCGTCACGCTGATCGCCATTATCCCTCTGCTGCCAAGGAAAGGTCGTATAAACTGCAGGGAGGCTTGATGCTGGCCGTGTATGCCGCATATCTCGCCCTGACGATTTAAACGGAAAATGAAAAAGTGCGGCGCATTTTCTGCACCGCACTTTTCAGACTGTCGAAAAAGTCCAGTAAAAGCTGGGCTTTTTTTCGATTATGTGGT
>JBJEQK010000140.1:0-32476 GCA_051881715.1 Acutalibacteraceae bacterium | reverse complement strand
CTCCTCGGCTTCCTCATGGACAGGGAGCAAAGACACGGTTTTGATATACACCAGTCTTGCCGCCATCTCCAGGAATTCGCTGGCGATGTCCAGATTTTCCTCCTGCATTTGGCGCATATAGTCGAGGTACTGCTCCACCAAGTCGAGGATCGGCACATCATTGATGCTGACCTTGTGCTTGCTGATCAGGTGCAGAAGCAAGTCCATGGGACCCTCGAACACGTCGATTTTGTACGAAATTTTTTCCATACTTACCTCACAAACGGCAGTGCCGCAAGGTTGAACAAACCTTTAAACACGGCGGACGAAAGATAGCTCAAGGGTGTGGACAGCACGCCGGTCAGCAGCAAAACGAACAGTGCGATCATGATATAGCGCTCATACTGCATGATCTTGTAGTAGTACTTGTTGGGGATCAGCGCTGTGGCAATGCGGGAGCCGTCCAGAGGCGGAATCGGCAAGAGATTGAACACGGCCAGGGAAACATTGATATACGCCGCATAGTAAAAGAAAACACCCAGAAGCTCCGCAAAGGTACCTGTGCCGAACATCACGGACACATGGCGCAGCACGAGGAAAACAAGCGCCATCAGCAGATTGGAAACGGGTCCTGCCAGTGCAACGACCGCCATGCCTGCCTTGGGATTTTTGAAGTTGCGCATATTCACGGGGACGGGACGGGCATAGCCGAAGCCGACCAGCACGATCATCAGACAGCCCCACGGGTCGAGATGGGCAAAGGGATTCATGGTCAGTCTGCCGTTCAACCGCGCCGTACCGTCGCCCATTTTATCCGCCACAAAGGCGTGAGCAAATTCGTGGACCGGCAAGGTACAGAACACGACAAAAAGACTGGAAAGCACGCCGACGACCAAATCCACGGAAAAGCCGTGGCGGATCAGCTGCATGAGCATAGAATCATTCCTTTCCTTGGGTGTATACGATCACGAACCTCTCGGTTCCGATATAATCTTTATCTATTTCCGAATCGCCGGGAAACATCGCTGCGATCTGCGCAGGCTGTGCTTCGCCGCACTCCATCGCCAAAAAGCCGTTTTGGATCTTCGGATACCACTTTTCCCGCAGTGCACGGTAAAACAGCAGACCGTCCTCCCCGCCGTCCAGCGCCTCGACAGGCTCTTTTTGTACTTCCTTTTGCAGTGTGGGAAGCTCCCGGGTGCGGATATACGGTGGATTAGATACAATTCCTTGGGGCATAGGTACGCCCTCGGGTACACCATCAAACATATCCCGCTGTATCGCAGTAACATTTTGGACATTCAAAAGACGAATATTCTCCGAAAGGCACTGAAACGGTGCATCGTACTTTTCAAACAGATACACCTGCACATCCCTGCGCTCCAGCGCAACGCTGATACCGATACAGCCCGTTCCGGCGCAGACATCGTACAGCACGGCGTTCTGCGGCAGATGCCGTATCGCCCATTCGGCAAGAAACTCCGTCTCCGTTCTGGGAATCAGCACGCCCGGCTGTACAGAGAAGGTGTGCCCCATAAAATCCCACTCACCGAGAATATACTGCAAGGGCTGTCCGTCCGCACGAAGCCGCAGTTTTTCGCTGTAGGCGGTGCGCACTTTTTCGGGAACCGCTTGGGCATAAAGCATAATGAGCCCTGTGCGATCCGTGCCACAGACCGCCTCCAAGAGACAGCGTGCCTCAAAGGCGGCGTCCTGTACGGCGGCATTTTGCAAATACTGCTCGCCCTGCCGCAGCAGGGCACGGTAGGTCTCACTCGCCATCCTTCGGCTCCGCAGGTGTGCTCTGCTGGGGTTCATCCTCCTCAAGGACAGCTTTGAGCGAGGCGATGCCGACCTCGATGATATCGTCCGTCGGCTCTTTGGTGGTAATGCGCTGCATCCACAGACCGGGTGCGGCACAGATGGACACGAAAAGATTGTCGTGCTTGCCCGCATAGCGGATAAATTCGTAGCCGATGCTCATGATGATGGGCAAAAGCAACAGTTTGAGCAGCACCCAAAGGATGGTGATCTCCGTCACCTTGGTGCCGCTGAAAATCACAGACATCAGCGCGGCAAGTAAGATGCTCAAAATGATGGTCACAAACAGGAAACTGGTGCCGCAGCGGGGATGGAAACGGCTCTGCTTGCGGACATTTTCCACAGTCAGCTCCTCCCCTGCTTCCAGACAGAAGATGGACTTGTGCTCTGCACCGTGGTACATGAACAGCCGCTTCATCTCTTTCATCAGGGACACCGACGCCATGTAGCCGACGAAGATCGCAATCTTGACTACACCTTCCACCAGCGGTCGCCACATAATGTTCAGCCCCGTCAGGTACTGGATGCCTTTGAAAATATAGGACGGCAGTGCGATAAACAGGGCAAAGGACAGCAGAAATCCCAGCACCACGGAGATGATGCCGATGGCGGTCATCATCTTGGGACCGAAGTGGTCAGACAGCCATTTGTCCAGTTTGGACATCTGCTCCTCGTCCTCTTCCACACCGTCCAATGTGGTCTTTTCGGCGGACTCCATCAAACACTGATAGCCGAAGATCATGCTCTCCACAAAGGAGATGGGGCCGCGGATAAACGGCAGTGCGGCAAATTTATATTTATCCTTCAGTTTTTTCGGATGTTTCGGGGTCACCTCGATGGAGCCGTCCGGCAATCGCAGCGCCATAGCCGCACCCTTGGGACCGTTCATCATGATGCCCTCCATCAGCGCCTGTCCGCCGACCGACGCCAAATATCTGCTTTTCGGTTTTTCATCTTTCTTTTTGCTCACCGCTTGTACTCCTTTCCGCTTTCTGCGTTTTGGGCAGAAGCACGGTCACACTTGTGCCTTTCCCAAGCTCGCTCTCGATCTGAAGTTCGCCGCCGTGCAGACGGATGATCTCGTCTGCCACGGCAAGACCGATCCCTGAGCCGCGCACTGTTGTGTCCGCTTTATAAAACTTTTCCTTGATATGCGGCAGATCGTCCGCCGAGATTCCTTTGCCCGTGTCGGCAACGGTGATGCGAATGTGCGCATCCTCCAGTGCCGCTTTCACACGGACGGCGCCGTCTTTTTCGGTATATTTGATGGCGTTGTCTATGATATTGACGAAAACCTGCATCAGCCGTTCCGGGTCTCCCGTCATGGGTGCAGCTTCGTCGGGAATGTCGTAGGTAAACTGTTTGCCCTCCCGCAGGGCACGTTCGTGGAAGGTCAGCGCCGCTTCCTCCAGCTGGGCGAAGAGATCCATGGAGACCAGCCGCAGTTTTAGCCTGCCGTCCTGCATACGGGAGAAGTCCAGCAAGTCCTCCACCATGCTGTTTAAACGGGCTGTCTGGCTAAGGATGACGCGCATTCCCTTTTCCGCCAGCGCCGGATCCTCTGCGCCCACATCCCGAAGCGTCTCGCCCCAGCCGCGGATCGCCGTCAGCGGTGTGCGCAGTTCATGGGAAACGGTGGAGATGAATTCGTTCTTCATCTGATCCGCCGCACCGATCTGCTGCGCCATGTCGTGCACGGCATCGCACAAAGAACCGATCTCGTCCTTGTCTGTATAGTCAATGTGCGCCGTATAGTCGCCGTCCGCGATCCTGTCTGCGGCATCGGTCGTTTTGCGGATGGTGCGCACCAGCTTTTCGATATAGATAGTACCGGGCAAAATAGTCAGCACCAGCGCCGCAATGCCCGCAAAAATCATCAAAATCACATAACGGCGAATCTGCGCATCCAGCTTTTCCAGAGAGATCATGTACCGCAGAGCCGGCGCCGCTCCGTCCGCAGGCGCTTTGAGCAGGACGGTCATCGCCATGATCTTTTCGCCGCAGGCGTTTTCGCCTGTCCAAAAGTTTTTCGTACTCTGCGCAGTCAGCGCCGCCTGATAGTCCGGCATTTCGGTGCCGTCCGCCACGGCAAAGCCGTCGGAGCTGGCGACAACCTTTCCGTGGCGGTCAATGACCCAAACATCCACGGTGTCGCCGAGACTGTAGATATCTATGTAACCGGCGGCGGCTCGGTTGAAGGAATCGTCCGTGTCGCCGGCATTGAGGCTGAAATAGCGGGATACGATGTTGTTGTACCCGGAGAGCAGAACAGACTGCGCCGTGTTGTAATAAAACCTGTGCACCGAAAGGGACAAAAAGAGGATCACGAAAACCACAAGCGCCGTAATCAGTGTGACGGATTTCACGAGCCATTTTTTGGTGATGGTACCCAGATGCACGAAATCCCTTCTTTCAGTTCATCCACTTATAGCCGATCCCGCGTACCGTCAGCAGATGCTTCGGTGATGACGGATCCTGCTCGATCTTCATGCGCAGACGACGGATATTGACGTCCACGATCTTGTCCTCGCCGTAGTACTCCGAGCCCCAGACCTTCCGCAGTATTTCTGCGCGGGACAAGGCGTCGCCCTGATTTTGCAGAAAAAATTCCATCAGCTGAAACTCGATCTGCGTCAGGTCAATGGGCGAGCCGCCGCAGCACAGGGTACGGCTGCGCAGATCCAGCACGAAATCCCCCGAACGCAGTACCGACGAGGGCTTCATCCCGCCCTTGACCAGCGCTACCCGACGGTAGACCGCATCGACGCGAGCCATCAGCTCCGTGGGCGAAAACGGCTTTGTCACATAGTCATCCGCACCGCCGAGAAGCCCTGCGACCTTGTCGTTCTCCTGCGTTCTCGCTGTGAGCATGATGATACCGATACTTCTGTCCTGCGCCCGCAGTGCTTTGCAGACCTGCAGACCATCCATTTCCGGCATCATAATGTCCAGAATGGCCACATCAAAATCGCCCTGCTTTTCAAACTGCTCCATCGCCTGTACACCATCTGCGGCCTCGGCTACCGTATAGCCCGCACGGCGAAGATGAATGACGATAAACTCGCGGATCGCTTCCTCATCCTCCGCAACCAACACCCTTTTCACGTGTAAACCTCCGTTACTGTCCCATGTGCTCAAAGGCCTGCGTAAACAGTTCCGCACTGACCTGCAAAGCACTGGTATGATTGATTCCGTAGCAATATACGCTGTGCGCACCGTCCGAACGCAGAAGTGTATAGCCGCTCTGCTGTACATCGAACACCACGCTGCCCAGATACTGCTGTGTACCGTATCGGCCGGTTTCGTAGAAGTTCCATTTGTGATCCGCCGGATAGGCGCAGATCGTGAAACGGTTTTCCCACGACTCGGGAACGGTAAACATCCAGCCGGACTCTGTATCGAGAAGTGTTTTGCGGACGGGAAGCAATGCGCCGTCCTGAAAAACACACCAGTCGGTTTGATAAAAGTTATCGGTGCTTTTTGTTCCGTTGCGCCAGATCTCGCTGAATGGCAGCGCACTCTGGCACGGAATCTCGGGAGCGCCGTCCCCGTTGATGTCCCGGCAAGCAATATCCGCACTGCGGGAAGTTTGCGTCATCGTCTGTGTCTGCGAGTCCAAAAAAGGTACGGACAGGGTGTCCGTCTGCGCATTCCAGCAGATGATCTGTGTGATCATGGTGCCGTCTGTGCGCACGGCGTCCGTATAGAATACCGTTCCCTGCGCCTGTTTTTGAGAAAACAGCTCGCCGAAAGAGGCAATCTCTCTGTCCAGCTTTCGCCAATCCAGCCGCTGTACGCCGCCGGCTGTCAGCCGCCGCATCGCCGCCTGCGGTCCCGTAACGGCGGAGACGGCCACAGTGAAGATCTCTGTGTTGCCGTCGCCGTTGAGGTCGGACAGCAGAAGGGTGCTGTATGGCGTTTCCTCCTGTACACACTGTACGCCGAAGGGATCAACTTGGCAGGTGTAAATGCTCAACAGTTTCTCGTCCTGATTTTCCAGAAAAAAGAGGATTTCATTTTTGCCGTCGCTGTTCAGGTCGCGAACCTCCACGGAGCCGATGCCGGTGCCGCCGCTCTCCACGCTTTGCACATAGCACCATTCGCCGCCGCGCTTTTCCAGCAGTGCGACACAGATACACGATGCAAATACATCCTTGGTGTAAAACACCATCGCTTCCTTTTCCCCGTCCGCATCCAGATCCTCCACGACATAGGTCGAAAGATATTTGCCGCCGACCGGCGATTTGTAGCGAACCCCTTCGCCGCAAGCGTCCTGAAAGGCTTTGCGAAGCGCCTGATTCTCCGCAGAATCGGACGGGGGCGCAATCAGTTCGCTCTCGGGCTGGAACAGGGAGCACCCGCCGAAGCAGATCAGCATCCCTGCGCTCAGCAAAAGAAGAAAGACACGTTTAAGAGACATGGACGTTCACCGTGTAGTCCCCATAGACCCAACAGCACTTGGACTTTTCCATGGAGAAATTCAGCGGCAGCTGTGCCGTTGCGCTGTCCTCACGCAGTACCGATGCATCCGCCGTGGCCAAAATGTCCTCCAGCGTCAGCAGTTCCAGCTCATACGGCAAACCGATCACCACGATCTCCACCGAGGTTTCCTCCGGCAAGGTCGCCGTGATCCCCTGCGCCAGTCCCGTCAGGGAGATCTCATCCGCAGTCAGCGTGAATTTGCGCGTTTGGAAGCCCTCCATGGAAAAGATGACTTTGAAAGAATCTATGCTTTCATCCAGAATACGGATATTCGGGATGTCTGCGGCGTCAAAGGTAAAGGTGTTGAGACCCGAAGTTACGTCCGAAAAGTCGATGGTGCCCAAGGAGAAGCTGTCTGCACTGCCGAGAAGCTCGGTGGATACGGCGGCATGGATCGTCCCTGTCGGATAGCAGGTGTAGTTGATGGGGTTCTCCAAAAAATAGGTAGGCGTATTTTTAAAGCGCACCGTGGGCTTAAACTGCACGATCTTGAAAATCGGCACGGTCACGGTCACGGCAGAAATACCGTCCGCCACGGAAACATAGGCACTGCGGACAATACCGCCGTTTTCATTGAGGATGGAGATGTCGGTGTTTTCATACTTGGTCGTCTCGGAAAGCGGCTTTTGGACGCTGACCTTGGCCACCACACGGGCGATTTTTTGCACCTCTGTCGCCGCCCCGGAAACCGTTACCTCCGCCGTAGAAAGGATCGCATCCCCGGCAATGAAGCCATCGGCGGCCACACTGCCGCCCTCGGTATTCAGCTGTGCCTCCACGACATAGTTCTCCGTCAGGTTGTAGTCAAAATACACATCCACCGTTTCCGGCGAAAAGCTGATGATCTTTACATCGGAACCCGCATCGGCGGTACGCACGGTGACAGGCAGAGTATATTTCCCGGCGGAGGAGACGTTCACCGTGGACGCCGTTACCACAAAATCCTCCTTGGACAAGACGGCGGAGCTGACCTCGTACCGCTTGCCCGTCACCTGCACCGTGATTTTGAAATCGGTCTGCCCGAACATTTGCAGATCCAGCTTGTCGGTCATAGTGGTGTCGATGGAGACGGGAATCTCCGTGAGCACCGCTTCCTGCCGATCGCTGAACCAGATCGCCACGATCAGCCACAAAACAACGGCAAGAACGACAGAAACGGCAAAAGCGATTTTGTTGTTTTGCAGCAATCTGCCGATAGAGAAACGCTTTTGGTTCATTTATGCTTCCTCCCGAGCAGGCTCTTGAGCGCGGAAGTGGTTTCTTCCGTTTCTTTGAGCAGTAGTTCATCGCAAAGGACTTCGCGCAGTTCGCCGTCGGAAATGTTGCGGCGCAGTCTGCCGTCCTTGGCCACGGAAATATATCCCGTTTCCTCGGACACGACGACCATCACGGCGTCGCTCTGCTCGCTCATGCCGATGGCCGCTCTGTGACGTGTGCCCAATGCACTGCTGACCGCACCGTGGTGCTGTGTCAGCGGCAAAATACAGCCGGCCGCACAAAGGCGGTTTTCACGGATCACTGCCGCGCCGTCGTGCAGCGGCGCCTTGGGGTAGAAAACATTTCCCAACAGCTCCTCGCTGATCTTTGCATCCACAGGGGTCCCGGTCTCGATGACCTCACTGAGCGGGGTTTCTCGCTCCAGAACGATCAGCGCACCGATCTTGCGGTCGCTCATCTCCGCACACGCTTTGCAGATCTCGCCGATCATCACCGTCGTTTCCTCGTTGTAGCGAATCTGGGCATTGCGGGCATGGATGCCGCTCAGCCCCTTGATCTTGCTGCGGCCGACCGCCTCGATGATATGGCGGATCTCCGGCTGGAACACCACGATCAGCACCAAAATGACGTCCCGGAACAGCGCAGAGAACAGGTAGCCCGTCGCCTGCATATCCAGTATGGTCACCAAAATGTATACCACGCCCAGCAGGACAAGCCCCTTGACCAGCTGTCCCGTGCGCGTTTCGCGAATCAGCTTGATAACATTATAAATCAGGAACGCAACAAAACAGATATCCAGAAAGTCATTGAATCGGAAATCCGCAAAGACTGCGCCGATGTTGGAAAAAGCGGATTGTAAAGTTTGTAAAATCGTCATCTATAGGAACCTCATTTCAACTCATTATTGTACCATAGAAATGAGCTTTTTTCAATTTAAAAGCTGTGAAGTTTACGAAGTGTTAATAAATCAGACACACGGCGTGTGCCGCGATCCCCTCTTCGGCACCGCTGAAGCCCAGTCCCTCCTCCGTAGTCGCCTTGACACTGACACACGATGCTGGAATATCCAGCGCCTCGGCGATCTGCGCACGCATGGCGTCGATGTAGGGGCGAAGCTTCGGCTTCTGGGCAAGGACAGTGGCGTCCACATTGGCAATGCTGTAGCCGCTCTCCCGCACCCGCTGTGCGACCTGCCGCAGAAGCACACGGCTGTCCGCACCGGCATACTGCGGATCGTTATCCGGGAACAAGCATCCGATATCGCCCATCGCCGCCGCACCCAAAAGGGCGTCCGCAATGGCGTGCAGGAGAACATCGGCGTCCGAATGGCCGAGAAGCCCCAGCGTGTGCGGAATCTCCACCCCGCCGAGGATCAGTTTTCTGCCCTGCACCAGACGGTGCACGTCATATCCGTGACCGATACGAAACATACGTCTCACCCTTTCATGGATCGGATTTCTGCCACTGCCGCTTTGTATTCCTCGTAGGTCGCAAAGGTGTTGAGCACCTGAAGCAACGCATTCTTGGAAAGGCGCTCGGGCAGTGCGAAATATTGCAGCAGCAGCGCACGGTTCGCCTTGCTGTCGGCTGTGCCGCTGAAGCCGTCCGCATACAGGTCGGCGTGGGTGATCTGCCGCGAGGGTTCCGCAACACTGTCGCACAGGACGCCGGCTTTTTCCAGCGCCCGGACGATCACCTCGGAGGGTACGCCCTCTACCCCCAGCTTGCCCTCCTTGGACGCTTCCGTTTTGCGCTTTTCCTTGCCGAAAATGTCGGGAATGTAGGCGTGCTTTACCTGTTCGGGCGGAACACTGCCGCCGATAAAGGAACGTATTTTAAAGCCTGCGGAATCGCTGTCTGTTAAAATAAGGATGCCCCGCTTTTCCGCCAGTCTGCGGATCAGCTGCTGTTTTTCCTTATTCTTGAAGATGGAAAATCCGCCGGTTTCAATAATCAGCGCATCCAAAATGGAGGACAGCTTGATCTTGTCGTAGCGTCCCTCCACGATCACAGCTTGCTGAATACGGATCATAGGCTCAATATGCGGGCTGCCGGACGAGCATCAGCTCGGTGATGCACCGCTCCAAAAGCAGACGTGCATCCAGACCCGATCCTTTCAAATTTCTGTCACAGTCGGCCAGAATCTCCAGACAGCGACGAATGTCCTGCAAGGACAGCTTTGCGCCGTCCCTTGCCGCATTGCGCAGACGAAACTCCTTACCCCTGTAGTTAAAGGCGGCTGTCACATCCTCCGCCCGGAAGCCGCTCAGGGTAGCGGTCTTGATGCGGTACATATCCGCATAGCAGGCAATCAGCGCACCGAGTATCATCACCGGCTCCGCCTTTTGCCGCAAAAGCACCGATAAAATGGAAAACGCCTTCGCCGCATCGCCGGAGAACATCGCCTTGGACAAGTCGAAAACCACGGCGTCCACCGTGCGCACGGCAACGGCGTCGATGTCCTGCCGGGTGATCTCTCCCTCTTTTTTGTATGCGCACAGTTTTTGCAGCTCCTGCAAAAGGTTGGTCAGATCGTCCCCTGTCAAGGTGAGCAGATACGCGGCGTTCTCCGCGCTGACCGTACAGCCGCGCTTCTGCGCGCCGCCGACGATCATTTTTACAAGCTCGCTTTTCCCCCGTTTATCCAGCGCAACCAAAGCCGCATAGGGGGAAATGTCCTTGAGGAAGCTGCGCCACTTGGCGTTTTTCTTTGCATCGACACAAACCGTGTCCATCCACAGCACCACCGTACAGGTGGGCGGGATATCCGAGAGGATCTGCATCAGCTTGTCCCGGTCATTTTGCGCAAGGGCATCCACGGGAACATCCTTGAGCAAAACGCAGGTGCGCGCGCTCATCATGGGGAACGCTTCCACCGCATCCGACAGCGCATCGTAGTCCAAAGTCTTTCCCTCAAAGCGGTGAAAGTTGAAATCCCGCAGGGCGCTGTCCACTGCCGTGTCGCAGATGCGGCAGGCATAGTAGTCCTTCAGGTATGCTTCGTCACCGTAGATCATATAAAGACTTGCAAAGTCCTTATCCTTGATCTGTTTTTTCAGATCTCTCTCTGTGATCTCAGGCAAGTTCGGCACTCCTTTCTATATGAATCAAGCCTTCGCGGCTGATCGTCAGTTGTATATCCCCTCTCCCCGCCGTCAAAAGCATATTCTCCGACTTCGGCAAAACGGCACTGCGACCCGCATCGCAGGACACGATCGTCAAGCCGAAATCGTCCGTGGAAAGTCCCATGGGCAGATCGTTTCGGGAATATAGTATATCGGAAGAAAGACGGGTCAGAGGCTGTTTTTGCACATCCGCACCGGGCGCGAAGAGCAAAAGCATACTCCTGCCGTACATCGTCAGACGCACGGCGGACGCATCCTTTTCGTAAAAATAGTCCAGCTGCACACGACCGATCGTTTCCCGGCAGGTCGTTGTCACAACGGGGTCTGCGTCCAAAAACAGCGGTAAGGTTTGCACGGCACGCTGCGGCACGATCACCTTCGCCGTAGGAATCTTGCGGACAACAGAGACCGCATTCGCATTCTCCGTTGCCTGTAGACCGGGGAGCAAAAACAGCTGCAAATCGTCTGTATACTGCCGCAAACGATAGGTGTTCGCCGAGCCGATCAGTGCACTTTCGCCGTCGCTTTGCACCAAAACGGACGTGGCGTTGCCTGCGTCCAGAACGGTAATGCGCACATTGCCGCTTTCGCTGTACAGGCAAAACGCCGCAGAAAGCAACACAGTGCCCACTGCCACCGAAGCGGTGCACAGGATCCTGCGCCGTGTTTTCATCGTCAGCAAAAGGGACACGGCAAGCAGTACGAGCACGCCTGCAAGCCAAATGTTTGACGCATCCTGATCCGTTTTCAGCGCAGAAAAAGACAGTCCGCCGAAAAAATCGGAAACAGCGACACAGTATTTTGCCAAAAGCCCCGAGAGCAAGAAAACGGCTTTTTGCAAAAACAGCAGTGGGTGCCACAGGGAAAACAGAACGCCCAGCGCCGCCAGAACCATCGCCCACTCCGCCGCCGGTAAAAGACAGGCATTGGTCAAAGGCGCAACCAGCGAAACACTGCCGAAGTACAGCACGAAGACCGGCAGGGTCATCAGCTGGATCAGCGCGGAGAGGATCAGGACAGACAGAAAAGTCCGCAAAGGTCGGAACGGCAGCTTTGCACTGATTTTCTCTGCGAAACCCGCAAACAGGATCACAGCCAAAACGCCCAGCACGGACAGCAAAAGACCCGCTTCCACAGCGCACAGGGGATCTGCCATACACAAAAGCAATACGGCAAGCCCCAGAGAATTGAGAGCATCCGCCCGTCGAAAGATACACCGCCCCAAGAGCATGACCAGCAGCATGATCGCCGCACGGACAGCGGGCTTGGAACAGCCTGTGACCAGCGCCAGAAACAGCACCAGCATCGCCGCCAGCACGGACGAGAGGATGTGGTTTACCTTGTGCTTGTCTAAAATCGAAAGCAGGGCAAAGGAAAAAACAGAAAGGTGAAAGCCGGACACGGAAAAGATGTGCAGGATGCCGCAGGCACGCATACGCGAAAAGGTGTCGGAGGGGATGTCGTCGGTGTTCCCCGTCAGCAGCGCTTGCAGCACCGCGCCGGATATACCGGGAACCAACTGCACGGTCGTATTCTCCGTATATTGCCGAATGCGCAGCATACGGGAGGTCAGGGTCTCTTTGTGCTCGACCCATTGC
Source organism: Acutalibacteraceae bacterium (assembly GCA_051881715.1). GTDB lineage: Bacteria > Bacillota > Clostridia > Oscillospirales > Acutalibacteraceae > UBA1425. The sequence goes on along the minus strand of JBJEQK010000140.1, from coordinate 20,253 downwards.
AGCGGATCGCGGGGATAGGCTTTTGCACTCTTCCCGACATAGATTTTGGAACGAAACGCCAGCACATCCGAGAAATCCCCTTTCCCGTTTTCGGCAAAGACCTCCATGGGAAAGGACATCGGCTGACCGTTGACCGTGTCCGTCTGCACAGTATATAAGGTATATGTACCCACCTTTTTCGGCAGGTCAGTCATATGCGCCGTGACAGATATCGTCTTTCCGTCCAGCTTCTGCACGGGTTTGACGGTGGTTTCCGTCGCCGTAATGAAAGAAACGCAAGCCGCCAGAGCCGCAATAAAGGCGCATGGCCAGACGATCGCTTTGCGAAAAGAGCGCACAGACAAACAGACGACCGTTAACACGGCAAACAATACGGCGCAGACTGCTGCCGCTGTTTCGCCGAGATTGCCCAGCACCCAAAGCACGGTAAGGAAGGTGAGCCCGATGACCGCAAACGGTCGTGCCATGGCAGACCCTCCTCACACGAAAAAGTCGATCAGCCCGGAGGCCATGTGAAATCTCTGCCGCCCAGCAGATGGAAGTGCAGATGCTTGACGGACTGTCCCGCACTGTCGCCGCAGTTGGTGACCACGCGGAAGCCGTCCTTCAGTCCCGCTTCTGCGGCAAGCTTTGCCGCGACTTCAAAAATGTGCGCCACGACTGCGCTGTTTTCCGCCGTGATCTGCGCCGCAGAGGGGATGTGTTCTTTGGGAATGATCAAAATGTGTACGGGTGCCTGAGGATCAATGTCATAGAAAGCGTAGACCTGCTCGTCCTCATAAACCTTTTTGGACGGGATCTCGCCTGCAATGATCTTACAAAACAGACAATCCATGAAAGCTGCCTCCTTTTTTATTTCAGCATACCTGCCACGATCTCTGCCGCCGCAGCGATCGCATCCGGCAGTTTTTCGGCAATCTTCGCACCGGCCATGGCGCTGTCGGGCTTGCCGCCGCCGGCACCGCCTGCAACCTTTGCCGCTTCACGGACAAGGGTGCCTGCATGGGCGCCGGCCTTGACCGCATCCTTGCCGCAGGCCGCCGCGAGACTGACTGTGCCTTTATCGTTCAGACCGCCGACAAGGACGACCACGTCCTCGCCCTTTGCCTTGGCACTGTCGCACATAGCACGCAGGGAATCCGCCGTCACTGTGCCATCCAGCGCCGCCGCAAACAGACGGACTGCGCCGATCTGCTTCGCCTCGCCGAAAGCACTGCCCGCCTTGAGTGCGGACAACTCGGCGGAAAGTTTTTCGATCTCTTTTTCCTTGCTCTTCAGCTCACTCATCAGCGCCGCCGCTCTGCGATCCAGCTCTGCGGGATTGCCCACCTTCATGGCCGCCGCAGTGCGATGGATCAGGTCGATATTGTCATGCAGATAGGACAGCACACCTGTGCCGGTCACGCCCTCGATACGGCGAACGCCCGCCGCAACGGAGGACTCGGAAACGATCTTGAACAGACCCAGTGAGGCGGTATTGTCCACATGGGAGCCGCCGCAAAGCTCGATGCTGAATTTTTCCGCATCGGTCACATCGCCCGTGCAGACGACACGCACCACATCGCCGTACTTTTCGCCGAACAGCGCCATGGCGCCGATCTTTTTCGCTTCGTCGATGGGCATCTCGGTCTTGCTGACTTTTTCCCCCTTGAGGATCTCGGCGTTGACCATCGCCTCCACTTCGGCAATCTGCTCTGCCGTCATGGCGGAGAAATGGGTGAAGTCAAAGCGCACGGCGTGTTCATTGACCAGCTGACCCGCCTGCTCCACATGGGTGCCCAGCACCTTGCGCAGGGCGGCTTGCAGGAGGTGCGCCGCCGTATGGTTGCGCATGATCGCCTGCTTGCGGGCGCTGTCCGCCGTCGTCTGCACGGCACTGCCTGCGGCGATCCCGTCTCCCGAGGTCACCTTGCCGGTGTGCAGATATACGCCGTCGTTGGTCTTGGTACAGGCGGTTACGGTAAACACTGCGTCTGCCGTGCGGATGGTACCGATATCGCCGACCTGTCCGCCGCCCTCTGCGTAGAACGCGGTACGGTCAAGCACCAGTGTGACCTCTGCGCCGTTCTCCGCGTATTCCACACGTTCGCCGTCAGCAATGATGGTGAGCACCTCGCCCTCGGCGTCAAAGGCATTCTCCCCGGCGTAGATGGTTTTCGGCAGACCCTTGGTCACCACGCCGGCATTCTTCCACGCCTCTGCGCCGGCATCCTTGCGGGCGGCACGGGAACGGGCTCTCTGCTGTGCGACAAGGGCATTGAACGCTTCCTCGTCCACGGACATATTCTTTTCTTCCAAAATTTCCTTGGTCAGGTCGATGGGGAAACCGAATGTATCGGACAGACGGAACGCATCCTCGCCGGAAAGCACGGTGCCGTCTGCACTTTCGATCATCTGGGACAGCAGCTGGAGACCGGCGTCAATCGTCTTGGAGAAGGACTCCTCCTCGTTGCGGATGACATTGATGATGAACTCCCGCTTTTCCACAAGGTTCGGGTAGGCCGTTTCGTTTTCATGAATCACCGTCTCGCAAACCTCGGACAGGAACGGGCGGTCGATGCCCAAAAGCCGTCCGTGGCGGGCGGCACGGCGCAGCAAGCGGCGCAGGACATAGCCTCTGCCCTCGTTGGAGGGCATCACGCCGTCGCCGATCATGAAGGTCGTACTGCGGATGTGGTCGGTGATGACACGCAGAGAAACGTCGTTCTTTTCGTTGTCGTGGTACTGCACACCGGCGATGCGCATGATGTGCTTCATGATATTCTGCACCGTATCGACCTCAAACAGATTGTCCACGTCCTGCGCAATACACGCCAGTCGTTCCAGTCCCATGCCGGTGTCGATGTTGCAGTTTTTCAGTCTGGTATAGTTGTTGTTGCCGTCATTGTCGAACTGGGTGAATACCAGATTCCAGAACTCCACATAGCGGTCGCAGTCACAGCCGACCTTGCAGTCGGGAGAGCCGCAGCCGTACTTTTCGCCGCGGTCATAGTACAGCTCGGAACACGGTCCGCAGGGACCTGCGCCATGCTCCCAGAAGTTGTCCTCCTTGCCGAAGCGAACCATGTGATCCTCGGGGATGCCGATTTCCTTCGTCCAGATGTCGTAGGCTTCGTCATCCTCCTGATAGACGCTGATGTAGATCCTGTCGGGATCCATCTCCATGACCTTGGTGCAAAATTCCCATGCCCATGCGGTGGCTTCCCGCTTGAAGTAGTCGCCGAAAGAGAAGTTGCCGAGCATTTCAAAGTAGGTGCCGTGACGGGCAGTCTTGCCCACACGCTCGATGTCCGGGGTGCGGATGCACTTTTGACAGGACGTCACCCTCGTGCGCGGCGGGGTCAGCTCCCCGGTAAAGTATTTTTTCAGCGGTGCCATGCCCGCATTGATCAGCAAAAGGCTTTTGTCCCCCTGCGGGATCAGCGAAGCACTGGGGAAACGCAGATGTCCCTTGCTCTCGAAGAAAGAGAGGTACTTCTCCCGCAGATCGTTTAAGCTTGTCCATTCCATGATATATCGCTCTCCTGTAAAATGATTTTAAAATTATCCGATCAGAAGTCCGACGACCCGCAGGATCGCCAGCATTCTGTACTCATCCGCATTTAAATCCGCCACAGTGCAGGAATTGTACACCTTGCGCAAAAGTCCCTGCAGCTGTTCGCCGCCCATGGCCTGCGTCACACGGTAGCCCAAATAGTGCAGCTCCAGCTCGCCGACAATGTGGGTATAGTCCATCAGAAAGGGCTTTTCCCCCTTTGCGGCATCCGCCATTTGCTCCGTGCGCTGCCAAAGCTTTTCGGAGGTGGCACGCAAAACGAAAAGATTGGAAAGATACACGGCGTTTTCTGTCCGCAGATCCACGGCAATGTAGTAGGTCTTGCGCCCGTCCTGAAGCTGAACAAGGCAGATGTCGGCGCTTTGCGCCAAGGTATCGGAAACCTTGTCCACATTCTCGGGAGAAAGCAGGAAAATATTCACGATCTGCTTGTCCGCAAACAGTTCCGAAAGGGTCTTCTGCGGCTGAACAGCGCCGTCCAGCAGAGCATTGCCGACCTTCAGACCCACGCTTTTATCTGCCAGAAGAACGGCATTGTCGTTCATCCGCACCCACCCCGAGCGCAGCTTGGATTTGAAATCCGCCGCCCCCACCGGGAGTACCGACGCCGACAGGAGGACGAGGGTCAACACGGCCGCCAGTAGGCTTTTGACGCTTCTTTTCATTTGTGTGCCTCCGTTCAAGAACAGTTATCCAATAATACACCATTCTATAATCGCTCTATGATACCATATAAAAAGCAAAATGTCAACTTTTCCGATACAAAAAAAGACGAACGCAAGCCCATGACAGGTAAAGCTTGACGTTCGTCCGATACTTTCTTCGGCAGTGAAAAAGGCTATTCGATTTCTTGAAGCATTTGCAGCATATCCAGATACAGACGATGCGTTTCCTCCTCGTCCGCAAAAAGTCCGATAGGCGTTCCGTGATCGCCCGTCCGTTCGGGCATCACGTTCCAGATCCCCGGCTCGATCCGCTGCGCATCGTAGACGCAGTGCGGTTCCCCGGCAGGATACTGCGCAGACTGCACGTCCACCAAGCCGTCATTGTAGCACACGCAGTCTGCGTTGTTTTTTCCATAGAGCAGCATGGCGGAGGATGTGGCTTTCAGCACGGGAAAATCCGCTTCCGAAGGCAGATTGTGCTTGCCGCTTTTGGTCGGCGCCACCGCATTGTAGTAGTAGGAAAAATAGTACACCTGCGGATTCATGCGTACATAGCCGTTCATCTGTGCGGCGCCATGCACGCTCAAATCGAACTCAAGACAATCCGTGTGGGAATGGATCTGCTTTTTTGCACGTCCCAGCGGGAAGGCATCCTGCTTGCCCGGTGTATCGCTCAAGCCGTACTGCTCCATGTGGAAGTCCACCATACCGCCCTGCGCCTGTGTCCGCCCGACGATCCCGGCATAGTTGTACACGACCGCCTTAGCCGGACGCATAATCTTGTATTTGCGCATCATACCGATGGCGGACGTTCCATTGTGCGGGGCACAAATGGTGACGATGCTGCGCACCCAGTCCCCTTTGCCGCCGGTAAACAGCGGGGACAAAGTGCCGTCCTGCGTTGCCGCCTGCTCCGTGGGATCGCCGTAGGTCAAAAGATGCACCAAAAGACGAATCGTGTTGCCCCCGAAGCTGTGACCGATCAAGTGCATCTTCCTCTCACTGCCCCAGTCGCTGACCAATGGCTCCTCATATTTTCTGCCGAATCGGCGGTGTCCCGCTTTTTCTGCATGGGCTTTGCCGTAGTCCACCACAGTGCCTGTCAGCCGTGCGTACAGCTCGCAGGCTCTGTCCCATGCACTGGAAATAGGTCCGACGGAAGCACTGTAGCACTCGTACCCTTTCTGCGCAAGATAATCCGTCAGACTGCCCGTCGTGGCGCCCCAATAGGGCATCTTTTTGTCAATGCCTTCATCGCAGCCCCAGCCAAAAACACCGTGTACAAAAACGATCGGATATTGACACACTTCCCCCATATAGGCGCCTCCTGTAAATTTTTTCCAAATCTATAAATATATTATAAACCATTTTGAAATGCATTGCAATACGGTTATAAAATTTTTTTCTTGTCATAAAACCTGCAACGTGGTACAATATTTTTAGTCGATCTATACAGGTTTAGCCTGATTGTTCGGTACCGAATGATTTTGCGAGCAGGCAAACCGTGCAAAATAAGAACTTTTCAGGAGGCAAGCATGAAACTGACAAGTGAGGACATCGTCCTGTTTTCCGGCGACTCCATCACGGACGGGAACCGGGGACATAAAATGGATCTGAATCACATCATGGGACACGGCTACCAAACCATCGTCGCAGGACAGCTTGCCCTGCAAAATGCCGATTCCCGCCCCCGATTTATCAACAAAGGCTACTCCGGCTACACCATGGGGCAGCTGCTGAAAACATGGCAGGAGGATGTGCTGAACAACCGCCCGACTGTGCTGAGCATTCTCGCCGGCGTCAACGACGGCAACGCCGGGTATTACGAGGGGCTTACGCCGGAGGCGATAACTGTTCGGTACCGAAACAATTTGCAAACCGCAGTCACGAAAACAGTGGAAGCCCTTGACAAAATCAAAATCGTCATTGTGGAGCCATTCTTTTTCCCGCTGGATCGCAGCGACCTTTCCTACCGCTATACGCCGCACCCGGCGTGTGAGGCAACCTTTCCCCGCCCGGACAGGGAGGAGACGGCGGAATGCACCGAACGGCGTTTGGCGGCAATGCGCACCACACAGCAAGCCGCCCGGGAAGTTGCAGAGCAGAACGGCTGTATTTTCGTTCCTCTGCAAAAGCGGTTTGAAGCAGCGATGCAAAACAGCAAAAGAGAATACTTCATCTGGGACGGCACACATCCCACCATTGCTGGTCACGCCCTGATTGCCGAGGCGTGGCTGGAAACCGTGAAATAATCCATAAAATCAAGGGAGCTGTCGCATTTCGCGAAGAACAAAAAAAAAGAAAAAGCAGAAGCTATTCTCGAACAAAATGTTTCGGAAAAGCTTCTGCTTATTTCTAATTAGAAAATATAAAAGGAAATGTGTTTCTTTTTTCGCCGTTTTTTCGCCCTCGACGTATCTATATACGCCTATCGGGCGAAGAAAACGGCGTCTTCATCGAAATGCGACAGCCCCCCAAACTTTTATTCGGTTTATTTTTTACGGTTTCGGTAGTCCCGCTGAATATCGCCGCACCAGCATGGGTCCAGTTTACGCCCCTCACGCACGGTGCTGACCGCATCGCTGATGGCCTCGTAGTTCACCGCAGTACCTTGGCTATCGCAAATGAAGTCCGTCGCACGGTCTTTACGGATGCCGATTCGCCCTGCAGTTTCCACGGCGTCGATGTTAGCGCCGAGGAACAAAAATTCCCAGCCGTATCGGCTTTGCTGGCGTTCGATCATTTGGCGGATGCGTTCTACGCTATATTTGCAGCTGGCGTTTTCCATGCCGTCCGTGGTGATGACAAACATCGTGTGGGCAGGCACATCCTCCGCTCGTGCATACTTGTGGACGTTACCGATGTGATGTATGGCGCCGCCGATAGCGTCCAGCAGTGCGGTACAGCCGCCGACAGCGTAGTCCTTTTCCGTCATCTGCGCCACGTCCTGAACGGGCACCCGGTCATGCAGGACGGTGCTCTCGCTGTTGAACAGGACGGTGGAAACCAGCGCTTCTCCCTGCTGTGTCTTTTGCTTGCGGATCATGGCGTTGAATCCGCCCACCGTGTCGCTCTCCAGTCCGCCCATAGAGCCGCTTCTGTCCAAAATGAATACCAGTTCTGTCAAGTTGTTGTTCATGGTTTGTCCCTCCGTTTTGTTTTTGTGTCTACAGTATAACGCAGGGACAAGCGGTTTTGGTCGCTTGGCAGGCGACATTTATGCGCCCAGCAATTTTTGGTCGAAGGCGAACAGCGCCTCGTTGATCTCCGTCACGTCATATTTGCCGTGGACGATGTAATATTCGATAATGATGTCAAACTTACTGCTGTGGGAGAGGGCATAGCCCGCCTTGAGAAGCATCTCCTTTGTCTCCTCCAGCGACAATTCCAGCGCAACCGCAAAGGCGATCACCGTCTGTTTGCCGGGCTTATAGGCAGGATTGCTGCGGATCTTGGAAAAAAGCTTGCGGTCGATGTTCGCCCGCTTGTAGCACTGCACATCCGTCATCCCTTTTTCGTCTATTTTGCGCAACAACATCTGCGCAAAGCTCTCGTCCAGCTGCTGTAAAAGATCGTCCAGCGTTTTCTCCCGGAAAGCCGCCGTCGCACACGGCGCTTCCTCCGTCTCCCGGGGCATATACCGTCCCCAAATCCTATTCTCCTGCAAGGGACGGGAGGCACGATATCTCTCGTCCGAAAGCTCCGCCTGCTGTACATAACGGTCATTGATATACGCTTCCACTTCGCCGAATTTGGAGGCGGCCGCCTGCAGGGATTCCCGGTCAAACAGCACCATATACACCGTCATATCGTGGGTCTGCAAAAACGCCTGTATGGTGCGCACCGCCACATCCAGCGCCTGTACCCGCGGATAGCCGTACACTCCGGCGGAGATGAGCGGGAACGCCACCGATTCGCAGTCCGATGCGGCGGCGATCTCCAGAGAACGCCTGTAGCAAGAAGCCAGCAATTCTTCCTCCCCGTGCTGTCCGCCATGCCACACAGGTCCGACCGTATGGATGATATACTTGCACGGCAGGTTAAACCCGTCCGTTCGTTTTGCTTCGCCCGTCTTGCAGCCGCCGAGGGTCAAGCACTGTTTCAGAAGCTTTACCCCTGCGGCTCTGTGGATACTGCCGTCCACACCGCCTCCGCCCAAAAGCGTCTTGTTGGCGGCGTTGACGATAGCGTCTACCTGCATTTTCGTGATGTCGTTTCGTACAAATAACAGCGGCATAGTACCCTCTCCTTTTCTTTACAATAACATATCAAATCCCGAAAATCAAGCAAAGCGTTCCTCATATTGCGGAAAGGATTGGAAAGAATACTTTTAAATGTCGCATTTGCGTGTCGAAACGCCTTGACATCCGTCGTGAATCGTAATATAATTTTTTGGTATATTTATTGTATAGATTTGGAAAGGAAGATCCTGTCATGGAATTCAAGGAATATGACTTCATCCCCGTCATCCTCGGCGGCGATATCACGGCATACAGCCTCATCCGCTCCTTCTACGAAGCGTATCAGGTCAAGTCCATCGCAGTCAATATGTCCCAGGGCGGGCCGGTTGTCATGAGCGGTCTGTGCGAGAGCATCTACTACGAGGGACTGGAAAATGTGGACGTGCTGATCCCCGCACTGCTGGAGGTCGGCGAAAAATACGGCAAGGACAAAAAACTGCTCGTCCTCGGATGCGGCGACTGGTATGTGCGCATCCTGAGCGAGAACAAGGACAAGCTGTCCGACTACTACATCATCCCCTACATCGACCCCGACATCCTCAACGAGATCGTGCTCAAGGACAAGTTTTACGAGTATATGGAAGAGCTGGACATCCCCTACCCCAAGACTTTCGTCTACGACTGCAAGGAAAAAACGCCCCTGACCTTTGACTTCGACTATCCCATCATCGCCAAAACCGCCAACAGCGCCCTGTACCACTACGCCAAATTTGAGGGTAAGAAAAAGGTTTTCTGCTTCGACAACAAACAACAGCTGGAGACGATGCTGCAAAATCTCGCCACCTCCACATACGACTATAAGTTCCTGATTCAGGACAGGATCCCCGGCGATGACACGGGCATGCGTGTACTCACCTGCTACTGCGACAAAAACTCCGATGTCCGCTTCGCCGCATTCGGACACACACTTCTGGAGGAGCACACCCCCTCCGCCCTTGGCAATCCCTGTGCCATCATCAACGAGGTCAACATGGAGGTCGTCGATCAGGCACAGCGTTTCCTGAAACGGGTCGGCTATGTGGGCTACGCCAACTTCGATCTCAAATACGATCCCCGGGACGGCAAGTACAAGTTCTTTGAGATCAATGTACGTCTCGGCCGCAGCAACTACTACATCACCGGCAGCGGCTTCAACGCCGTGAAGTATCTGGTGGACGAATACATCTACGGCAAGCAGTTCGAGGGTCTGACCGTTGCGGACAACGAGGAGCATCTGTTCACCTTTGTACCGAAATATGTCATCAAAAAATTCGTCAAAGACCCGGAAATGCGTGCAAAGGCACTGCGATTGTATAAAGAGGGCAAGTGGAGCAATCCCATTATCTACGCCCCCGACATGACCATGCAGCGCCGGCTCTATGTGGCGGCATACGAACTGAATCAGATCAAAAAATTCAACAAATATTACAAGTAACGGAGGCGATCGACTATGTGCGGATTTGTCGGCTATGTGGACGCAGATATCCCCATGGCGCAGTCCTGCATCCGTCCCATGACAGACGCAATCGTGCATCGGGGTCCCGATCAGGACGACTACTTTATCACGGACGGTGCGGCGCTGGGCTTTCGCCGTCTGAGCATCATTGACTTGGAAAACGGCAGCCAGCCCATCGAAAACGAGGACGGCACAAAGGTGCTGGTTTTCAACGGGGAAATCTACAACTTCCAGCCTCTGCGGGAAGAGCTGATCGAAAAGGGTCACGTTTTCAAGACCCATGCCGATTCCGAAGTGCTCCTGCACGGGTACGAGGAATACGGCAAGGCGCTTCTGAACAAACTGCGTGGGATGTTCGCCTTTGTCATCTACGACAAGCCCTCCCGCAAGCTGTTCGGCGCCCGGGATATTTTCGGCATCAAGCCGTTCTACTACTATCTGCGGGACAATGTTTTCCTTTTCGGCTCGGAGATCAAGAGCTTTCTGCCCCACCCCGCTTTTGTGCGGGAATTGAATAAGGAGCGCATCCCCGAGTATCTGTGCTTCGAATATATTCCCAACCGGGAGACCCTGTTCAAGAATGTGTATAAGCTGCTCGGCGGTGAGTGCTTCACCTATGAAAACGGGGAAATGCACACCGAGCGGTACTTCGATTTTCAGTACGACATCGACGAGAGCAAGACCATCGACGAGTGGGCAGACATCATTCAGGACACCTTCGCCCAGTCCGTTGCCGCCCACAAGATCTCCGATGTGGAAGTCGGCTGTTTTCTCTCCAGCGGCGTGGACAGCTCCTATACCGTGCATGAGCTGAACAAATTGCAGAAGCTCAAGACCTTCTCCATCGGCTACGCCGAGCAGTCGGAGCAGAAATACTCGGAGCTGGCGTGCGCCCGGGAATTTGCCGAGACCGAAGGTGCGGAAAGCTACTACATCAACATCACGGCGGACGATTTCTTTGACAGCATCCCCGCCGTGCAGTACCACATGGATGAGCCTTTGCCCAACCCCTCCGCCGTACCGCTGTACCACCTTGCCAAAAACGCCTCCCGCTATGTCAAGGTCGTGCTGTCCGGCGAAGGTGCAGACGAGCTGTTCGGCGGCTACAACTACTACAAGGAGCCGCTGGACTACGAAAAATATATGAAAGTCCCCCAGCCCATCCGCACTGCCGCTTCGGCGCTCGCCTCCAAGGCGCCCAACTTCCACGGCAAGCGGTTCCTCGTCCGCGGTCGGTACTCTATGGACAAGCGCTATATCCGCAACAACTACGTCTTTGACTGGCACGAGCGGGACAAGTATCTGCGGGACAAGATCCCGTCCGCCGATCCCGCCGTATTCACAAAGCCCCACTTCGACAAAGTGCAGGACTTGGACGACGTGACTAAAATGCAGTTTGCCGACCTGAACACATGGCTGCTGTACGATATTTTGCAGAAGGCCGACAAGATGAGCATGGCGCACTCGCTGGAATTGCGTGTGCCGTTCCTCGACAAAGAGGTGCTCAAGGTCGCCCTGTCCATCCCGGCGAAGCACCGGGTGCACAAGGATAAAACCAAAGTTGCCCTGCGTCTGGCGGCCTCCCGGGAACTGCCGCAGAAAACCGCCGATATGCGCAAGCTCGGCTTCCCCACGCCGCTGAACGACTGGCTTCGGCAGGACAAGTACTACAACGAGGTCAAAGCCCGTTTCCAAAGCGATATTGCCAAGGAGATCTTCGACACCGACGCCATCATGAAGCTGCTGGACGACCACAAAAACGGCGTCGCCAAAAACATGAAGAAGATCTGGTCCATCTATACCTTCGTCATCTGGTACGAAGAGTTCTTTGTCAAGCGCTGATATGCATCCAACGCCGAAAATCATCACTGTAACGCTGAACCCCTGCATGGACAAGACTGTGGAGATCGCCGGGTTCGGCATCGAAAAAACCAACCGTGTTTTGCAAAGCCGCACCGATATCGGCGGCAAGGGCGTCAATGTTGCCCGTGTGCTGGCAAACTGCGGCGAAGATTTCGTCGCCGCCGGACTTGTCGCCGGGTTGTACGGGCGCAAGCTGGTGGACTGTTTGGAAAGCATGGGCATTCTCACCGCTTTTTGCGAGGCGCAGGGAGAGACGAGGGTCAACCTGAAAATCCTCGACACCTGCACCGGCGCCATGACCGAGATCAACGAAAAAGGCTTCCCCGCCGGGGAGGCGTTTGCCGAGTTTCGCGAAGCGCTGATGCTGTTTCTCCCCAAGGCGGATGTGCTGGTTCTGTCCGGCAGTGTGCCGCCCGATCTCGGAGAAAATGTGTATCAGGAGCTGACCGCCCTCGCCAACAGTCTGGGCGTCCGGGTCATCCTCGACGCAGACGGTCCTCTGCTGCAAAGGGGCATTTTGGCAAAGCCCTACGCCATCAAACCCAACAAGGCGGAATTTGAGACGCTGACAGGCAGAAAGCTTTCCTCGCCGGCGCAGATCATTGCCGAAGCGAAAAAGCTCAACGAACAGGGCATCTCCCTGGTGGCAGTTTCTCTGGGTGCACAGGGCGCCGTATTTGTGCGGGATTCCTTGGCGGTGCGCACCTATCCCCTCCCCATCGAGGTGGGTTCCGCCGCCGCCGCGGGCGACGCCATGGTCGCCATGCTCGCCTACGCCACCCTGAGGGGCATGACGCTGGTGGAAACGGCAAGGCTGATGACCGCCGCCGGGAGTTTGACCGCTTCCCTGCCCGGGACACAGGTCTGTACCTTTGCCGAGGCCGTGGATGCGGCAAAAGAAATACGCGCAGAAATTTTAGATGTAGAATAAAAGAAAGAGGTGCAAAAATTATGATTCAAGTAACCGTTTGGGTAGAGAGCGACAAGGCGCATTTCTCTGACAGCGTCCTCGCCGTTTATCCCGAGGGCATGGCGCAGACCATTGCCGATTTCCTGAACCAAAACGAGGACATGACCGCCAGAGCGGTGACGCTGGACGACCCGGAGTACGGTCTGCCGGACGATGTGCTGAACAATACGGACGTTCTGCTCTGGTGGGGACACGGTCGTCACCACCTCGTCCCGGACGAGCTGGTGGACAAAATCTACACCCGGGTGATGCGGGGCATGGGCTTTATCCCCCTGCACTCCGCCCACTTCTCCAAGCCCTTCATCAAGCTCATGGGCACCTCCTGCCGTTTGCAGTGGCGCGAGGGTGACCGTGAACGTCTGTGGTGCGTCCTGCCCTCCCACCCCATCGCAGAGGGCTTCGGCGGAGAGTATAACTATCTGGACATCCCGCAGGAGGAGATGTACGGTGAGCACTTCGATATCCCCCAGCCGGACGAATTGATTTTCCTCGGCTGGTTCAAGGGCGGCGAGCTGTTCCGCTCCGGCTGCTGCTGGTACAAGGGCTTCGGCAAGGTCTTTTACTTCCAGCCCGGTCACGAGACAAACCCGACATTCCACATTCCCGGTGTACAGCGCATTCTGAGCAATGCCGTGCGCTGGGCAAAGTCGGAGATTCGGGAGGGTGAGTTGGACGCTCCCCACGCCAAAGTCGCACCCGAATCCGCATGGATCGGGAAATAAGCATTTCGGGGGTTCTCCATGAGTCAAACAAACACTGCCCCTGAACAGGGACAAGGACTTCAGCTGAACAAGAAAACCGTCATTCTCATCACGTCCGCCATCCTTGCGATCATGGTTTTGGTCGGCGTGCTGACGCAGGTCATTCCCCGGGGCGAATACCGCACGGACGAGAGCGGCGCCATCATCGCTCTGGACGAAAACGGAAACTCTACATACCGGGAAATTGATTTCCGTCTGCCGTTTTGGAAAACCTTTACCGCACCCATCGAGGTGTTCGGTTCCTCCGACGCCATGACGGGCGTTGCCATTATTCTGTTTATCGTCCTCATCGGCGGCACATTCCTGCTGCTGGACAAGAGCAATGTGCTCAACTACCTCATGGCGGTGATCGTCCGCAAATTTGCCAAACGAAAATATCTGCTTTTGCCCGTGGTCATTTTCGTGATGATGCTCCTGTCCTCCGTGGTCGGCATTTTGGAGGAAAGCATCACCATCACCCCCTTGTGTGTGGCGATCTGTCTGGCGCTGGGCTGGGACTCGCTGGTCGGTATCAGCATCAGCATTATCGCCATCGCCTTCGGCTACTCCGCCGCAACATTCAACCCCTTTAACGTAGTACTGGTACAGTCCATGGCAGGGCTGCCCATTTTCAGCGGTCTTGGGTATCGCATTTTGGTCTTCATCGGCATCTATGCCCTGCTGACCGGCTATGTGATCCTGTACGCCAAAAAGGTCGAAAAAAATCCGCAGAAGTCCATGGTCTGGGAGAGCGACGCCGCCCTGCGGGAAAAGTACGCCTCGGCACTGGATCCGTCCCTTGCAGAGAATCCGCTTCTCAAAAAGGCGACCTCCACCTTTGTCGGCTGTATTGCAGGCGTCCCGGTGCTGGCGGTGCTGAGCTTTGCGGCACAGCGGATCGAAGCCATCCCTGCGTCCGTGCGGGAGTACATCAGCTACGCCCCCATGGTCGGCATGGCGATCCTATTCACCGTCGGCGGTCTGCGCGCCGCCTACATCACGGGGATTCGGGGCAAGGCGCTGTCCTCCGGCTTTGCGCAGGGCGCCAAAACCATTGCACCCATCGCCCCGCTGATCATTTTCGTCATGGCCATCACCTTCCTGATGCGGGAGGGCAAGATCGTGGACACCATCCTGTACCACCTGTACAACGGCATTTCCGGCTTTTCCGCCATCGGCTCCTTGCTGCTGATCGCCGGCTTCGTGCTGATCCTCGAATTTTTCGTCGGCAGCGGCACAGCCAAGGCGTTTCTCGTCATGCCGCTGATCCTGCCCCTTGCCCACATGATCGGCATCACCGAACAGACCATTGTCCTTGCCTTCACCATTGCGGACGGCTTCGGCAATATTCTCTATCCCACCAGCGGCGTTATGCTGATCGCCATCGGCATTGTGGGCGTTTCCTACGGAAAATATATGCGTTATATGTGGAAGCTGTTTTTGGCAGAGTTCGCCTTCAGCGCACTGATGCTGGCAGGCGCCGTGATGATCGGGTACTCATAATTCCGCCTTAAAAACAAAATACACACTCGTTACAGCATCTTGCGGGGCAACCGTGAAGATGCTGTAATTTTTTCCCAGCTCCAGCACGGCGTGCAGTCTCGCCTCCAGATCTCCTGCCTTGCCCGAAAGATCGTTCAGCGTCTCCAGTGCACCGCTCTCCACAATTCCCTGCACTGACTGCAAAAGCGTGGAAAACTGCGTGATGGCGCCATTGTCCGACAAGGTCGTCAGGGTGTTCAGCCACTGCGCATTCTCTTCCACGGCGGCGGTCAATGCCTGCAAACTCTCCATCGTCTCGGGCAGTGCCTGCAAAGATGCGCGCACTTCGTCGCTGTTCAGCTCCGTGAGCAGACTGGTGATAACAGGGATCAGATCCGTGAATGCCGCCGATACGGCACCCATATCTGTGATCAGCGCTATAAACGTGGGGTCTTGCAGCAGGGATAGATACTCCTGCATGGAGGTGGCGGTGAGGGAATCCAGCGTTTGCTGCAAAAGCTGCGCATTTTCCGCCGTCAGATATTTTTGCAGTACACGAAACAGTGGCTGTACCGTTTCAAAGCTGCGCATGGCTTTTGCCGCCGTTTGAAAGAGCGTAACGCTCTCGGGCGCCGTTTGCAAAAAGTTTTGCACATCCCCGTTCTGCCCAAAGTCTTTCAGCGCCGTGAGCAGTTCTGAGAAATCCATCTGCGGCACATTCAGCGCACCGAACACCGAGGAAACCGCTTCGGAAAGCTTGGCTGTGGACAGCGGCACCATGGCAAAATACAGGTCGGACAGAGAAAACTTGTCCGTTTCAAAGCTTATAGAAAACCGTTCAGGCAGAAGCTCTTTTTCAAAGTCCAGACTTTTATTCATGCCCGGCAGCAATACGCCGAAGGCAATATCCTTGTTCCCATCCCCCAAGGATGCACCGTTGGTCACCTGCAACGTGTGCGCATTTTCGATGACCGCACCGCCGACCACCAAAAAGGGCGTATAGAGATTGCCGTGCCGCTGTGTATTTTCCGCAGTGACCTCTATGCGCACTTTTCCCGCCTTTCCCCGCAGTGCCCCGATTTCTACCGGCGCACCGTTGAGGTAGTACGCGATATGCAGTTCCACCGGCAGCTGCTTGTTGGTCTTGCCCGTATAGTACAGCTGGTTGGACTGCATATGCCACGTGACGTTCACGCCGTCGAACTGTGCCTTTTCCGGACCTTTTACATTCTCTATATTCTCCAAAAAAGTGATGTCCTCCACCCGCACCTGCGGCGTATCGGTGATCAGTCGGTCGGTCACCTCTATGGACTGCACCGCACCCGAGGCAGACAAGGTAACAAACACCGCCTCTTTTTTGGCGAGCGTTGCGGGAAGATTCGTAAATGTCGGCTGCTGTGCTTCGGGCACAGACGGCTTCTCCTGCTCGGATGTTTTGCCGCAGGACGCTGTCAGACAGACCAGCACCATGACCAATATGCAACACAATATCTTTTTCACTTGCGCACCTCCTTTTTCCTATTATCTGTCCGACGCAGAAAAAAATACACCCCGGCGGAATTTCCGTCAGGGTGCATCGGCACGGTCAAAAGAACAGGTGCCGCAATGCCTGAAACCAAGCCAACACTTTTGCCAGATACTTTTGCAGTTCGATCACAAAGCGATACTTGCCGCAGAAAATGCACCGCCCCTTTTCGATTTGGTGCGGCACGGTCGGCAAGGGCTCCGTGCGCAGGACTTCGCCGCATTCCGTACAGCGGTATACCGCACTGCCCTCCTGCTGACAGGTCGGCGCCGTCTCGACCGCCGCTTCACCCTCGGTATGCGATGCCAAGGGAAGTGCTGTCTGTGTGCTTGCGAGAAGCAGGTCGCACACGGAACAGTACTGTGTCTCCACCGTATACCCCGCCGCAGTGCAGGTGGACGGCACACAGTCCGTCCGCACGGCGGGAACGTGGGTATGTGCCGCCGTTTCGCTGTCGGCCACAAGGGTGTAGATCAGCGGCGCCTGTTCGCCCCTTTGCACCACAATGCGGATCATGCCCTTGTCCGGGGACGTGAGATACGTCCGCTCCGTACCGCGTGCGTTGTTGATATAGACGTTGGCATCCTGTGCCGTGGACACGGAAATATCCAGCGGTGCGTCCATTTTGACCGAATACACCTTTTTGTCGCTGTGCAGAACCATTTCGCTGTCCCCGATTTTGACCGTCACCGGCACATCCGTAATACCGACCGCCGTATCCGCCGGCTTCGTGCGCACCACGCAGTTGACCTCCGTGGACTTTTCTCCCAGAATCCCCGCATGAATGAAGGAACAGGTCTGCACCTTGATATAGTGCACTTGCAGATTTGCGGCATCCACCGGCAGACCGTTTGCATCCACTGCCCATTGCAAGTCGAAACCGTCGCCGTAGCCGTTGTAATCGGCGGCATAGGGATTGCCCACCGGCGTCAACAGCAAAGACACGTCTTCTCCCATGCTGACCGAGGCGGTGGCATTGGAATGCACATCCGCATAGCCCCACTGTGGGAACGCTGCACAGCTGCTGCTTTCCACACCGTCGCCGTGCTTGCCGTTTGCACCGTAAAGGCGTGTGCCGCTGACAGTCAGCGTTTCGCCGAACGCCGTATGCAAGGGGTACAGGGACGGATCGGGATAGGTATACGGTGCAAAGCCGGCACTCAAAGTGCCGCTGTTGCCGAAGCTGTCCGTATAGGCACAGGCGCTGCCGGACGCCGACTTTTCATAGGTCACGGTATAGTTCCACGCCGCTTTTTCATCGTAGTGCTCCGAGCCTGCCAGCGTGTACCACACTTTGCCGTCCTCGGAAACCTGCACCTCCCCCGGCTCCGAAAAGCTCGCACCGCTGTTGGCGTTGCCGAACACCGTGAAATCGATCCCGTAGGGGTTGCGCGGATCGTCCACAATGGGCTCCTCGTAGTAATAGGTAATATTGCCGCCGAAGCTGCCCAGCGAAACACAAGAATTCCAGTTACCGGTGGAGGTCATCGTCTTTTCCGGGAACAGACCGTACATACCCCAGCTCGCATTGCCGCCGCCGGTATATTGGCTCGCCGGACACAGATAGTCCGTGACCGCATCGGGAATGCCGTGCAGGACGCCGTCGGTGGTGCCGACCTTAAAAAGATACAGGCGGTAAATATGCCGCAGTTCCCGTCCATCGCTGTCGGTACAGCTGACGGCAAGGGCTTTGGTGATCTGATTGAAATTGGCTGTCAGGGGTGTGGGCACCGTCAGGGCGTACAGATCCTCCCCCTCTGCCGTCCTGCCTTTCGGTGCAAGCAGATGGCTTTCCGGCAGTGCTGCCGCTTTCAGGGCGTTTACGTCGTCCGATACATACACCTGTGTCCCGTGCGCCGCAGTAAACGACACCTCCACGGCATCGGCGTCATGCTTTGCCAGTGCCGCTGTCACCGCAAGCTCCGGGCTGAACGCAGGCGAGCAAGGCTCGGCGTTGGAGTCGAACGAGAGTGTGCGCAGCTTCGCGCCGTCCGTGCAAAGGGACTGTATATGAAACGTATAAACGGCCGCCGAATCGGCACAGGGCTTGACCAGTACAACCGCCTTGCCGTCCTGCAAGGGTATGCTTTGCAGCGCGTCCGGCTCCTGCCATGTTGCGCCGTTGTCCACGGAACAGACCGTATCTCCGGCGGCGTTTTTCACGGTGACGGTGAGCTGCACCACCTGTGCGTCGGCGCAGACAAAGGCCTCATAAGCATAAACCGATGAAGAAAATCCCGCCGCGTCATTGCCTGTCTGCCAAAGGGTACACTCCGCTTTCCCGTCGATGAGCACGTTGGCGTTTGCCGACCGTCCTACCACAGACAGCTTCGCAGAGGAAAGCACTGCCTCGGAATCCACCGTTTGCCCGAACGCCGAGACCGTCTGCGTCCATCCCAGCGAAAGGACGAGCATCCAGATACATACACGTTTTTTCATACTGTTCCTCTTTTCTGTGCAAAATAAAAACGCTCTTCTGTCCCGGGACAAAAGAGCGCAACACGTCAAAACACATCCTGCGTACATTTCCACACGCAAGACGATGGTTTCGGCTGCACTTTTCATGCCCAAAAGTGTACAGAACCTGGTTCTGCGGGCGGTATTCTGACTTATGGATGATTCCAATCACAGTAATGGCGGTTGCGACGGATTTGCACCGAACTTTCCCGACACGCAGAACAAATTTTTATATCCCTACTTTACCATATTTTTGCTGCGGATGCAATACTTTTTATAAAACAGTTGTTTTTTTCGGAAGATTTTGGTATACTGTTATGCAGTTACTTTTTAAGGAGGAACATCTATGCAGAAAACACCCTACTACATCACCACGGCGATTGCCTACACTTCCGGCAAACCGCACATCGGCAACTCCTACGAGATCGTTCTGACGGACGCCATCGCCCGATTCAGACGAATGCAGGGGTATGATGTTTTCTTCCTGACCGGCACAGACGAACACGGACAAAAGATCGAGGACAAGGCAAGGGATGCCGGCATTACGCCCAAGGAGTTTGTGGACAAGGTCGCCGGTGAGATCCGCGGCATCTGCGATATGCTCAACACCACCTACGACAAGTTCATCCGCACCACGGACGACTACCATGAGAAAACGGTGCAGAAGATCTTTGAAAAGCTCTACAAGCAGGGCGACATCTACAAGGATGAATACGAGGGCTACTACTGCAAGCCCTGCGAATCCTTCTGGACGGAGACGCAGGCCGCCGACGGCAAATGCCCCGACTGCGGACGCGAAGTGACCAAAGCCCGCGAGGAAGCATACTTCCTGCGCCTGTCCAAGTATCAGAAACAGCTGGAAGAATACATCGAGCAAAACCCCGACTTCATCTATCCCGAAAGCCGCAAAAAGGAGATGCTCAACAACTTCATCAAGCCCGGCTTGCAGGATCTTTGCGTTTCCCGCTCGTCGTTCAAGTGGGGCGTTCCCGTCACCTTTGACGACAAGCACGTCATTTACGTCTGGATCGACGCCCTGTCCAACTACATCACCGCTCTCGGCTACGACCCCGACGGCAGCAGTGAACAGTACAAAAAATACTGGCCTGCCAACGTGCACATCGTCGGCAAGGACATCGTGCGTTTCCACACCATCTACTGGCCCATTGTCCTGATGGCACTGGGCGAGCCTCTGCCGCAGAAGGTGTACGGTCACCCGTGGCTTTTGATCGGCATGGACAAGATGTCCAAGTCCCGCGGCAACACCATCTACGCAGCCGAAATGGTCAAGCTGTTCGGTGTGGACGCCGTGCGCTACT
>JBJEQK010000139.1:0-8576 GCA_051881715.1 Acutalibacteraceae bacterium | reverse complement strand
TTTGGCGTGGGGAACCCTCGCCGGGGGTTCCCCGGTGACCGGCACAAATCCCACATTTTCCTGTGAGAGCGAAACATTTTATCCCCAAATTTTCCGTGATGAACCGATTTTTTTCATAAGAAAACACCTGCAAAGCCATGGCGGTTTTGCAGGTGCTGTTTTTGATCTCAATAATTTTCCGCTTTGATCTCAAAGAAGCTCTGGGGATGGGCGCAAACGGGGCAGACGTCCGGCGCCTGCTTGCCGATGACGATGTGTCCGCAGTTGCGGCACTTCCAGATCTTGTCGCCGTCTCTGGAGAACACAATGCCGTCCTCGATGTTTGCCAAAAGCTTGCGGTAGCGTTCCTCATGCTCCTTCTCGATCTTGCCCACTTCCTCAAACAGATAGGCGATGTGGTCAAAACCCTCTTCCTTGGCTTCGGCGGCAAAACGGGCGTACATATCCGTCCACTCGTAGTTTTCGCCGGCGGCGGCGTCTGCCAAATTGTCCAGTGTGCCGGGCATACCGTCGTGCAGAAGCTTGAACCAGATCTTGGCGTGCTCCTTTTCGTTGGCGGCCGTCTCCTCAAAAATGGCGGCGATCTGCTCGTAGCCGTCCTTCTTGGCCTTGGACGCATAGTAGGTGTACTTGTTTCTTGCCTGCGATTCTCCGGCGAATGCCGCCATCAGATTCGCTTCGGTGCGGGATCCTTTGAGTTCCATGATAAACACTCCTTTATGAAAATATTTCGGACAGCAGTCCCAGCGCATCCCCGGCGGTAAATGTGCCGACGGAGCGGGCAAGGCCGCTGTTTCCTTCAAATCGACTGCGCAGGGATGCGATCTCCTGCGCGGACACCTTTGCGTTGCAGGCGGGCGTCACCTTGCGCAGAAGTGTGATCCATTCCGCCTTGCCGCAGTTTGTTTGGGTACAAAAATCTTCCACAAGCGTTGCGTCGCTCCTGTCTGCGTGCTCTAAAAACGCCGGCAGGAAAACGCCGCACGCCGTGCCATGGGGTATGCCGTGCCTTTCCGAGAGGAAGTAGCCCATGGCGTGGGGGAATGCCGTCCCCGTCACGCTGATGGCATAGCCGCCGCATATGGAGGCGAGATACACCCTCTCCCTGTCCGCCTGTGACAGACCGACGCATCCCGTTCTGCGGAAAACATCGGCGAGCTTCGCGGCGCCCTGCACGGCGAACATTCGGGAAATTTCATTTGCCTGCTTGCCGAAAAAGCTTTCTATACAATGCGCCGCCGCATCGACGGCACAGGAACGGGTAAACTTTTCTTCCAAAAACTCCGTATACGCCGGATCGCCCAAAGAGAGCGTGGGAAAGATTCGGTCGTCCCGAATGCTCCGCTTCTCTCCCTCGCAGTCGGTCAGCACCGCAACAGGCGTCACTTCACTGCCGGTGCCCGCCGTGGTACCGATACAGGCAATGGGCAGAGGATCGTTTTTCCAGCGGTATGCGTAGAGATCCTCCTCGGAAAGCCCGGGATTCGCCGCAAAAACAGCTACGGCTTTCGCCGCGTCCAGCGGAGAACCGCCGCCGATGCCGAGCACAAAATCCGCATCCTGCGCCCCTTCCCGACAGGACTGCACGGTGGGGTTCTGGCGTATGCCGCTGTAGACGGTATACGAAATGCCGGCATCCTCCAGCGCCGCCAGCGCATCGCCCAGCGCACCGCATTTCTCTGCGGACTGCGCCCCCGTCACCACGAGGCAGCGACTGCCCAGCCGGCGCAGCTTCTCCGCCGACTGCCGCACACAGCCCTTGCCGATCACCAACTCCGTCGGGACAAAAAAGCGCATACGCTTCACCTCCGTTTTTTATAGTATACCCCATCCGGGAAAACCTTTCAATATTTTCTGAGAAAATTTCCCGTAAATTTCCATATAATCAATGAATTATAGGTTGACTTCATCCTATTATTTGTATATACTATTTGCAAAGGAGGGTTCGTCATGCAAATGCGTTCTAACCAAATCGTTTCCATCACAGACGCAAATCAGAATTTTTCCCGCGTCACCAAGCTGGCCGAGAAAAACGGCGAAGTGTTTATTTTCAAAAACAACAAGCCGCGCTTTCGCCTGATTGATGTGGAGCAGTGCACTGAAATCGAAATGACGGATGACGAAAAAATTGATTTTGTAGCCGCACGCATTTTAAAAAAATATCACAAAGCTTTTGAGGAGCTGGCAAAATGATTTCATTCACTTCTGAAAAAGTCCTGCTTCTGCACAAGCTCATCACCGAAGAAACCGGCGGCGACCCGAATGTCCGGGATGTTGGTCTGCTGGACAGCGCTTTACAGTCGGCATTTCAGACATTTGACGGCGTGCCGCTCTACCCCACCAAAGAGGAAAAGGGCGCACGTATCGGATACGCACTTATCTCCAACCACGCCTTTGTGGACGGAAATAAGCGCATCGGCATGTACGTCATGCTGACATTTTTGGAGACAAACGGTATCAAGATGGATCCGCCCGTGGAAGAAGTTGCCCGTGTAGGCTGGGCGGTGGCTTCGGGCGAGATGCAGTACGAGGATCTGCTGGAGTGGGTCCGTGAAAACGCATACTATTAAGGCAACACCGCACAAATCGTGGCGCACGCCTCGTTTGTGCATATTTCTTTAAAGGAGGAGAAGTCATGGAATTTCCGCAAACTTTTTATGCCGCAACCCGGGAATACAACACCTACGAAAAGCACGTCAACGCCCCTTATATCCGCCGCAGTTTCACCCTCGGCAAGGTGCAACGCGCCGAAATTGTCGTCAGCGCCCTGGGCTTTTACGAGCTGTACCTCAACGGGGAACACATCACCAAGGGACTGCTGGCGCCCTACATCTCCAACCCGGACGACATCGTCTATTTCGACCGCTACGACGTGACGCATCTGCTCACGCAGGGAGAAAACGCCGTCGGTCTGATCCTCGGCAACGGGATGCAGAACTGCCACGGCGGTCGTGTGTGGGATTTTGACATCGCCCGTTTCCGCGGCGTTCCCCGCTTCGCATTTCGTTTGCAGGGCGTTTTGGAAAACGGCGAAAGCTTCACGCTGGAGGCGGACGAAGCTTTCCGCACAGCGCCGTCCCCCATCCTCTTTGACGACCTGCGCAGCGGCGTATACTATGACGCCCGTTTGCAGCTCGACGGCTGGTGCCGTCCCGGCTTTGACGACAGCGGCTGGACGGCTGTCTACCGTGCGGAAACGCCCCGGGGCGAATACCGTCTGTGCGAAGCCGACCCCATTGTCGTCACCGGGGAGATCGCACCCGTGGAGATTCGGGAAGCGACACTGTGCGAAATATACAACAACCGGGAAAATATGCGTTTGGACACCCAGTTCAAATGGGACTTCCGGGGCAAGAGCGGCATCCTTTTCGATTTCGGCGTCAACACCGCCGGCATCCTGCGCCTGAAGATTCGGGGCAAAAAGGGACAGCAGATCTTCATCCAGATGTGCGAGTTCGTCAACAGCAAGGGCGAGCCGTCCTATCAAAACATTGACTTCTATCCCGACGGCTATTCCCAGGCGGATCTGTACATCTGCAAGGGCGACGGGGAGGAAATTTTTGAGCCGCCCTTCACCTATCACGGCTACCGCTACGCCATGGTGTTCGGTCTGGAGCCGGAACAGATTCTGCCGCAGACGCTGACCATGCTGGCGGCAAGCTCCGACCTTCGGCGCAGAGGCGGCTTCACCTGCTCCGATGAGACCATGAACAAGCTGGGCGAAATGGCGCGCCGTTCCGACCTTGCGAATTTTTACTACTTTCCCACTGACTGCCCCCACCGGGAAAAGAACGGCTGGACGGGCGACGCCGCCTGCTCAGCGGAGCATATGCTGCTGACGCTGACGCCGGAAAAAAGCTATCGGGAATGGCTGCGCAACATCTGCAAGGCGCAGGCGGACAGCGGCGCACTGCCGGGCATCGTCCCCACGGGCGGCTGGGGGTTTGCGTGGGGCAACGGCCCCGCATGGGACAATGTGCTGACCGAGCTTTGCTGGCAGATTTGGCGTATGCGCGGCGATCTTGCGCCGGCAAAGGAATGCAGTGAACATATCCTGCGCTACCTGTCCTACATCGACAGCCGCCGCCGTGCAGACGGTCTGGTGGCGATCGGTCTGGGCGACTGGCTGCAGCCTTCACGGGGCGCGGGCAGTCCCACCGTGCCGCTGTATCTGACCGACAGCGTCATCACCATGTACATCGCCCAAAAGTCCGCCGACCTGTTCCGTGCCATGGGTAAACCCCTGCAAACGCAGTTTGCCGAAGCATTATATAATTCCCTGCGCACCGCCATCCGCAAAAACTGCATCGACTTCGCCACCATGACGGTGCGTTCCCGCTGTCAGACGGCACAGGCGATCTGCATCTACTACGGCGTATTTGACGAGGGCGAAAAAGCCGAGGCGTCCCGGGTACTGGTACAACTGATCCGGGAGGCGGACGGTCACATCGACTGCGGTATGATCGGTCTGCGCGTTTTGTTCCACGTCCTGTCCGACTGCGGTCAAGGCGATCTGGCGTACCGCATGATCACCCGCCGTGACTTCCCGTCCTACGGTGCTTTCCTTGAGCAGGGGCTGACCTCCATGCCCGAGTCGTTCCTGCCCCCCGAGCGGTGGGATGCGCCCGATTCCCTGAACCACCACTTCTTTGGCGACGTCGTCAGCTGGTTCATCCAGCGTGTGGCGGGCATCCGTGTCAATCCCGACTGCACCTGCCCGAACCATATAGACATCGCCCCCGATTTCCTGACATCTCTCTCCTGCGCCAAGGCGGACTACGAAGCGCCCGCCGGCAAGGTTTGTGTGGCGTGGGAAAAGGACGGCGGGGAGATCTCTCTGCACATAGATGTGCCCGAAAAGGTGTACGGGGAAATCCTCCTGCCCGCAGGCTATGTTTTCCTCGATGCCGAGCGACTCTACGGCGATCTGCACCGCACCGCCGTCACCGCACTGCGCAGCGGCGATTTCTGCATCGCGAAGCAGAACTAACTACGAAAAAAGACGGATCCCGGCGCTGATTTGTCAGCCCGGGATCCGTTTCTTTTATGCTTGCATCCTTCGGTTGATCCGTTTCACCCGCATTCGGATGATCTGCCACACAAGCAGCCACACCGCAAAATAACCGCCGAAAAAGATTCCCGTGAACAAAAGGATCTGCGTCGGTTTGATCCAGCCGTTGAGCAGATAGATCAGGATGTAGTCCGCAAACAGCACCACTGCGTGCAAAAATGTGGCGAGCAGCAGCGGCAGCTTTTCCAAATCGTACAGCACGGAGATCCCCCCGGCGATGAACGCCATCAGCGCCGAAGTCAGGATGCCGAGGCAGACCTCCCGCACACACAGCGTCTGCGCCGGCAGACTGCGGTAGACCAGCGCGAGGATCACCGGTCCTCCCACGGACGCCATCAGTCCGCGCACCAAAAAATCTTTGATATGCTTCATTTCTTCTCCAGCCTCCTTCGGATCTGTGCAAAACAGCGGCGGGAAACGAACTCCTTGTTCCCCGAGCGAAACCGCACGCTCACGGCGCCGCTGAACGATACCTCAAAGCGGTCGATGCAGTTCTGATTCGCCAGTGCGGATTTGTGGATGCGGATAAAGCAGGCGGGCAGCATTTCCTCCAGCGCATACAGCCGCAGTCGGGACACATAGCTTTTGCCGTTCCTGTCCGTGACGAAGGTCTTGCCGCCGCTCACGAACACGCATTCCACATCCTGCTCGTCCAAAACGCAGAGCATATCCCGCTCCTCGCTGTAGACGGTCAGCTTCGTTTCCCCGGCGTCCTCCCGAACCAAACGCTCGATCTTCTCCGTAAGATCATTCGGCTCGTGTACCGTGGCCACGACTTCCTCATCCCTGTCCGGGCAGATTTCCAGTCGAAATTTCATCTGTTTTCCTCCTGCGCATTCCCAAAACGCAGAACCGCACAAACGGCACTGCGCCAAGGATCTTGTACAATCCCACCGTCAGCGGAACTGTCAGCACTGCGGGTACAATATAGCACACAACCGCAGGCAAGGCAAGCACGTTTTTGCAAAGCATCGCCAGCGCCACCAGCACAGGATAGTGCAGGACATACACGCCGAAGGACACACGGCTGTATCTCCATTCCCTGTCGGCAAACCGTCCCGCCATCCCGAGGATCGCCAGCACCGCAAGCCAGAGATAAGCGGCGGTGAAGAAGCTTTGCAGACACGCGGGCGAGGTGTAATCCTTGCCGAAATAGTACCATGTGTACCCGATCCCCACGGCGACAGACACCGCACAAAGGGGCAGGGCACTTTCATTCAGTACTCCCTGCACTTTATCGTGAGAAAGTACAAGGTAACCCAGCAGAAAAACCGCATAGTAGATGCCGAAACGGTACATGGTCAGCACGGGGACGTTGCCCACCTGCGAAGCGCCCCAGACAGGGAGAACGAGCAGCAGCAGAACCGGCAGCTTTGCCTTGCCGCACAGGGCGTACAGGCGTTTGCATTTGCGCCAAAGGGGCAGTGTCAGGGAAAACAGCCACAGCATCTGCGCGAACCACAGCGGTCCGATGCCCGACACGGCGCAGAGCAGATACTTGCCCACTGCGGGCATTTGCGGCATCTGCGCCCAGCCATCGGCGGCGGTCACGTTCAGATATCCGCCCACCCACTGAAACACGAACAGTCCCAATGTGGACGGCACAAGCAGCTTTTCCGTGCGCTCGCGCAGAAACGCCTTGACCGTTTTCCGCTCCAGCGCATACCTTGCGCAGACGCCCGCCACCAAAAACAACAGCGCCATGAACCAGGGATAGACAAAATACAGCGGCGCGTCCTGCACCTGCGTGTGCGAAAAGCTGCCCAGACCGCCGGGTACGCCTGCGGCGTTGAACACATACAGCACGTGGTACAGCACCACCAGAAGCACCGTACCTGCACGGATATTGTCGAGATACTGTTTACGCATTCGGAACACCTCCATGCGTCCATTATACAGCTTAGGATGCGTCGGTGCGGCTTTTTGCGCTCAACGGTCATTTTTCGCCCCTCAACGGTCAAACCCTAACGGCTTTCCCGCTGATTTTACACGCCGCACTTGTTGCAAGACGAGCGCAAGTGTGTTATAATAGCATGAAAAATCATGTACGGAGGCTTTGCCCATGAAACCGACTGTCCGCACCAAGAAGCTGTGTGAAAACGCTGTTCTGCCCAAATACGGCACTGAGTTTGCCGCCGGCGCAGACCTGTACGCCTGCACGGAGGCAGAAGCCGTCACCCTCGCCCCGGGGGAAACGAAGCTGATCCACACCGGCATCGCTCTGGAGATCCCCGCCGGCTATGCGGGCTTCGTTTTTGCCCGAAGCGGTCTTGCCAGCAAAAGAGGGCTTGCTCCTGCCAACAAGGTCGGCGTCATCGACTCCGACTACCGCGGGGAACTGATGGTCGCCCTGCACAACCACAGCGGCGATCCCCAGTCGGTCGAAAACGGCGAACGCATCGCCCAGCTGGTCATTCTGCCCTATCTCACGGTGGATTTCCTCGAGTCCGACACCTTGGACGACACCGACAGAGGTACCGGCGGTTTCGGCTCCACGGGCACAAAATAAGCGTTTCAACGGTTGCATTTTTATGCAGTGTTCGGTATAATATATATCTATGGCACCCAAAAAGGCGGAGGTGATTTTCGTGGAAGAAATTCTCGGTGCGATTTCCGATGTGGCACGGTATGTTTTGCCGCTCGTCGGGGCGATCATCCTTCTGTACTGTGCGATCACGTTACTGCGGCACCGTTTCCCCTCTCCCGAATATGCGGCGCTGGTGGAGGTCAAAACAGGCGAAGTGCACCCGCTGACCTTTTGGGAAATCTCCCTCGGCCGCAGCAACACCTGCGACATCGTGGTGGGCACGGACATGACCGTCTCCCGTTTCCACGCCGTCATCGCCCGCCGCCGCAAGGGCTGGACGCTCATCGACACCTACTCCAAGACCGGCACCTTTGTCAACGGCCGGCGCATCGACAAGAAAACGATCCTCGAAAACGGCGATACGCTCACTTTCGGCAAAAAGTCGTATCGCTTCCAGTTGTGATATGATAGAACTTGTAACACTTCCCAACGGGTTTCGCATCTATTTGGAGCCGCGCCCATGGAGCAAAAGCTGCGCCGTGGGGCTGTACATCGGCAGCGGTTCCCGCTTTGAAACGCCGGAGACCTTGGGCGTCTCCCACTGCATCGAGCATATGCTTTTCAAGGGCACAGACAGCCTGTCCGCCCGGGAGATCGCAGAGCTGTCCGACAACACCGGCGGCACCCTCAACGCCTACACCACCAAGGAGTACACCTGCCTGTACGCCCGTGTCCTGCCGGTGCACTTGCAGACGATCTTTTCCGTTATCGCCGACATGGCGCTGCAGCCTGCCCTGCGCATACAGGAGCTGGAGACCGAAAAAGGCGTGATTTTGGAGGAGCGCAGCAGCTACGAGGACAGCTCGGAGGATCTGTGCTCGGACGCTTTCTATGAGTCCTTTTGGCCGGACGACCTTCTGGGGCAGAACATCGTCGGCACGGTGGAAACGATCCGTGCCATGAATGCGGATGTCCTGC
>JBJEQK010000138.1:0-8619 GCA_051881715.1 Acutalibacteraceae bacterium | reverse complement strand
GCCGGGGGTTCCCCGGTGCGAAGCACAAATCCCACAATTTTCCGTGAAGAGTGAATAAAACAGAATAGAAAAAACAGATGGATCCAAAGTCGAAACTTTTGATCCATCTGTTTTATTATTCGCAGAAAATCTTAACCGATACGCTGGAAGGAGTTTGCGGGAATGTGGATGTTGCCTACGGCGGCTTCTGTATCGTTATAGTTGACATACAGGATGGCGCCGTTATCAAACTGGGTGAAATGAACGCCAGCCGTGGATGTGGAGCCGTTGTCGGTGATGCGGGCATCCCGAAGATCAGACAAAGCCGCATTGGCTTTCAGATAAAAGTCCACCGCATCATTGAGCTGGTTTTCAAAGCAGTAAATATCTCCGCCGTCTTGACTGTAGCACCATTCGTAGCAGGGGGTACAGCCAAACTCAACACTGCGAAGCTGTGCCGACACGGTGTCCTCAGCCAGATTGATCGGCGTTCCCGTATAGTCCAGCGTGCCGTGCAGAATCATCTGCACAAAGGGGACAGCAGTATAAAGCCCTTGACGTTCCGTGCGGGCAGGGGTTTGGGGCAGGCAGGAAATGATATCTGCGTGCTTAATGGCATAGAAGTTCCCGGTGTCCACCATCAACAGTCGGTTTGTGGACAGAGAGGGCAGATTATCTTGCAGGATCTGCATGGTGCGGTTTCTGCCGGAAAAACTGTCCGCATAGTCGCTGTACAGCGCCTTGGAGGCGTCCGAGATGCACAAGCCGTCAAAACGAAGCTTTTTGGCGTCTGTCAAAATGCCGATGACCGAAGACTCAATGGCGCTTGTGCGCAGAAGCTTTTGGGTAAAGTCGCCGTTCAGCGGATCCTGCACCGTGCGCAGGACATTGGCGCTTTCAATGGAGAGGGCTTTGGGACTGTTTGTTTTGCTGCGGCTGCTGAAGGAGAACAGCGGCGTGTCGAGAAACAGGCTGTGTCCCTGTGCCGTTGTGTAATCGGCAAGCGCAGAGAATCCTTTTTTGCCGCCCAACTTGCGCAGAATGCGCAGCCGACCGGAGACCGTCGGATCAGACCCGCCCTTCAACGCATTTTTGAAGCGGACATCCACATTGTTGATACCCTTTGCTTTCATGCGTTCGAGCAGATCCTTGGCTTGCTCAAAGGAGGTCAGCGATTTCACTGTGCTGAACAGAGGGATCAGTTTTGCCTTTTCCGTCTTGGTGCCGATAATGTTTAATTGGAAGGGGAGGTATTCCTCGTTGGAAACGGTGTCTGTGGATAGATATCCTGTGCGCATAAACTGCTCTCGGCAGGCGGCCGCCAATCCGTCCAGACCTGCGTTGGCACCGCCGAGAAGGCGGACACACAGCTTGATCTCTCCGTCGTAGGCGTTTTTGCTGACGAAGGTCACCGGCTTGCCGGATTTTTCGGTTTCCTTTTTTTCTGTAATACAGAAGGACGCACCCACCGTATTCAGACCGTGTTCACCGCCGGTTCTGTCGGCATGAATGGTTGCAATCGCATCGCCCTCTTCGATGATTACCGCAAAGGCATTGTTGCCCTGCTTGGCACCGAACGCCGGAAAGAGGGCGGGCAGGGTGTCTGTGTTTGCTGCCACGGAGGGGTTTTCGCCGTAGACACGCAGAGCGAGGGGCTCAAAGGCGTCGTCCTCCACATCGGTGTGGATAGCGGCACCGCAGCCGTCAGGAACGAGCATATAGTCGCCTTTTTCGCCCTGTGCACTGGCGCCGAAAAAGGGTAAAAGAGTCAGATCGCAAACAACGGCATCCGGATTTTCGGACAGATTTTTCCAGTCTGCCGACACATATAGATTTCCGTCCAGCAGTTCGTAGGTGACGCGTACCTGAAAGGCGATGTCTGTTTTGGAAAAATTGCCGGGGGAGATGGTGCCGTTAAAAATTTCCTCGCTGCTCACCTTTTGGGCGGTGGCGGCGTCGGGCGTCATGACATACGTCACGAAAAAGCCGAACAGGGAACTGTCACCCAGCGTGTCACAGGCAACGTTGCGGTACAGCATACTGTCGTCCTGTGAGTTCAGCTTATATAACGTGTTGCCGTACAGGACATCCAGTTCCACCGTGGCGGCGGAGTAGTCGTAATTTGCGCCGGGCGTGGCAGGCAGGGAGTACCAGTATTTTTCTTTTGTTTTTTCATACAGTGCAATGCCGAAGCTGTTGTCGTCCAAATACAGCTGCAAAAGACCCGAGGACGCCATGGGGGCGCCGAGGGTATCGGCGTCGATCAGATGCAAAGAACGGTCGGCGACCTTGCTTTTGCGCTGTGTGATCTCTCCGCTGATTGTGCGCACTGCGGCAGCCGGGACGGTGCCTTTTCCGCCGGCACAGCCTGCCGCAAGAAGAATTGCGCAGACCAGAACCAGCGAGACAGCCGCCCGGCAAAAAGTTTTCACATGAATAGACATAGGAAAATCCTTTGGATGGGTTATGCTTTTTCGATCTGCTCCATCAGGGACTGGAACGCCTGAATGATGGTGGAGGCGGCATATTTGCCGGTGGAGAGCAGTTCATCGGGCTCATGCGCCATGAACGCAAAATCGTTGTCCGGGACGACATAGCCGACGTAATCGTTGGCGAAGCAGATCGGATACATATCCACACCGTCACGGTTCATGTGGGACATACTGTTTTCGCCGTTGTACTGCCAATCGGTGCCGTCCCATGCAAGATCGCCGTCGAAGGCGTGTCCCCAGTAAACCTCGGGGTACAGCTCTGCGGGATACAGACCGAAACCGACACGGTTGCCCAGCTCAATGTAGCCGACCTCTGTGGGCAGAACACAGCTATTGGGAGAGAGACCGACGCGGAAGGCCTGGTTGTTGACCAGTCTGCACTTCACGGCGAGCACCAGCAGATAGTTGGTACAGGTGATATTGAAGTCCTTGTGGACGGCGTTGATCACAGGAGGAAGCGTTTCCGTATCCTTGCCGGCATTGGCGAGGATGAAGTCCGCCAGCGTTTTGCCGTAGGCCTTGACCGTGTAGTAGGGATCGGTGTTGTCCTCGGGAACCTCGATGGAGCTGGTGTCGCGGCCGATCTGACCGATGGCGCCGGTGAGGAGGATGAAGTTATAGCCGTTGGCGTTGAATTCCATATCCATATAGTAGGGATAGTCGCTGGAAACTGTGGTGTTTTTGTAGGAGAAGGAGGTGGGATGGGCGGTCATATTGATCATGTACGTGCCGTTGACGCTCTCATCCTTCGGCTGGAAGCGCAGGCAGGCAATGTTGCTGCACTCGGGCACGATGGGATCTTTCTTATCATAAATGTATTCGCTGCCGTCCAGCGTGGAGTAATACATATCGCCGGCGGTCATGGTTTCGTACGCATTGCAGATCGCCTTGACCGACTGGGAAACAAGGATGCTCTTGAATTTTCGCTCGTCCTTTGTGCCGGGAAGCTCGATGTTGAGAATATTGCAGATCGGTGCAGCAAAAAGATGCAGCAGGAAAGAGGAGCTGACGCCCTGGGTGTCGATCACACTGTGGCAATGTGTTGCGGAAACATTGATGCTGGCGAAGGCATCCTCGCCAAGCTTTGCCTTGACCTGTTTGCGGATCTCGCGGATCTCGGTGGATGTCACGCCGATACCGTCGATGACTGCGATGGCAACAGCGCCGTCGGAGGTGCCGTCGTCGATGGCGACTGCGCGGCAGAACTGGTCGTCCAGAATCTCTGTGGCTTTGGCGTCTCCCTGGAAAGAGACGATGTTCAGCTTGCGTCCCATGTAATACTTGCCGGCTGCAAAGTCATCGGGGATCAGGCTCTCGCGGCCGTACCCAAGCCGCCATTCGGCGTCGTTGTCCGGCTCTGTGCGGAAGGTGTCGCGACCGGGAAGAATGCCGACTTTCTCAGGGGAATAGTCGGAATAGCTTTCCCAGCGGGGATTGGGGAACAGGAAACACATGGTGCGCAGCAGACCGGTGACCACTGCATTGATGCCGTTCCAGAGAAGCTTGTCCGTGGCGGAGGCTTCGGGAGACTCCACGTCCTGCACGGATTTTGCAGACGCCGGAACGATCATTGCAGTGAACAGCATGGTGCACGCAAGGAGCATCGCAATCAATTTTTGTGTTGTTTTTTTCACGGTACATCATCCTTTCGTTTGATTCAATGAATACCAGCTTTACTATACCATATATTGCTGCACTTTTGCAACCAAAAAAAAGAATTTTATTTTCTTTTGCTTGCAAAGGATTGGTGCATCTGTTATAATGACATTTGTAGAAATGGAGGATTATGTCAAATGAACAATTTCAAAAAACCTGTCCGAGGCTCTGCAGATCAGCCGGATCACATCATGCTCAGCATAAACGGAAATGCCGAGACGTCCATGGCAGTGACATGGCGCACACGGTGTGAAAACACAGTCGGCTATGTGCTGTACAGAGCGGAGGGCTCCGACGAGGTGCTGCGCACGGATGCGGCAACGGAGATCTTTGAAAGCGACATAGACTGCAGCAGTATGTTCTGGGCACATTTGGAAAACCTGAAACCGGGTACCAAATACTTCTATACCTGCGGCAACGATACATTCCGCAGTGCGGAATACAGCTTTTCCACTGCGCCCGAAAATCTGACAAAGTTCAAGTTTATCTGTGTTTCCGACCAGCAGAAGGGTCATCCCCACGAATGTCCCGATTACTCTTGGTTCAATGCTTTTATTAAGCGTGTTCTGAAAGAAAACCCGGACACACGGTTTATCCTGACCGGCGGCGACAATACGGACTGCGGTCAGCATGAAGTGCAGTGGAACGGCGCTTTCAGCGGACTTACAGGGATTGCGGAGTCGGTGCCCTTTATGATGACCCTCGGCAATCATGACAACCGCGGCTTTCAGGACTACAAGAATGGCATCGGTCGCTACTATTCGGAGCCTGCGGAGTTTTTCGGCAAGCAATTTAAGGGTTCCTATCCCGATAACGGTCCCGAAAACTGGAAAACGGAGAACTACACCTTTGACTACGGCAACGTGCATTTCGGTGTGATCGGTGTCAACGGTCCGGAGGAGGTCAATGCGTGGATGATCGACGACCTTTCTTCCACGGATAAGACGTGGAAGATCGGCACCTACCATTTCCCCATCTGCTACTCCGGCAGCAATTTGCAAAATTACGATGCCTACCCCGTCATGCGGGAGGGCTTTGAGCTGTTCGATTTGGTCTTTTCCGGGCATGAACACAATTTTGCCAGAAGCTTCCCGCTGAGAAATGAGGAACTGTTTGCCCAGCCTTCCAAGGGAACCATCCACTATATGCTCGGCAACACCCACCAGAATCCTCCCGGAACCCGCTCGCTGCAAAAGGTGTGGCACAGCGCATATTTTTCGCAGGAGGAATTTTCGGGCATGGTTTGCATCGTCGAGGTGGACGGCAATACCATGACGCTCACGTCTGTGATGGATGACGGTCGGATCGCGGATCAGTGCACCATCGACAAGGACAAGGACGAGATCCGTCCCTATGCTTTGCCCCCGATCTATAACCAAACGCGCATGAAGTACCGCGGCATGGATCTGGGCATCATGGCGGCGCCGACGCCCTGCGAGGAAAAGGACGGCGTATGGTTTGCGCCGCTGGCAACCTTGATTGCCTTTGCAGGCGGCGAAGTGCTGAAAGAGAAGGACAAGGTCACGCTGGAGCTGTACGGTCACCGTGCTGTATTTACGCAAGGCAGTGACGTTGCCGAAACGGAAAAGGGTGCGGTGAAGCTTCCGGCGCCCGTTTACCGCGGCAACCGCGAACAGCTGTACATTCCCGTGGACGGCTGTAAAGTTTTTGAAATGCGTTGGGGCTATGCCAAGGCAAACAATTTTATTTCCTTTGAACACGAAAGTGAGTTCTGCCCGGTCACACAGCAACCGTAAATCTTAAGGAGGTTTGGTTATGCACACATCCCGTAAAATTTGCGCACTGTTCCTTGCTTTTGTATTGACTTTTTCTGTTTGTACCGTTCCGGTCTCGGCAGCGTCCAAGTTGGATCCCACGGAAAACGTGTCCTCTTTGATTCTCAGCAAAATATATACAGGATTGGAAAAGATGTTGTTCGCTCTGCTTCGGGGTGTGGATGTCCTTTGCCCGGGTGAGGACGGCAAATGGGTCAAAAAAGAGGCGTATGTTTCCGAGAATTTCTATCCCGGCGAAGAGCGCTTCACACAGCAGTCGGATGCCGCAAGATGGTCCGTCGGCTATGGGGAAGGCTCCTTGCTGGACGGATTGGATGTGACGAACGGAGAGTATCTGCTTGCCGGTTCTTTGGGACTGGATCTGATGTTTACGGGCAGATCTGTCCAGATTGTTGCAGACGATCAGCGTGTGCGTGCGTTTGCTATCGGTGACGGGGAAAGTGGTACCGCCGTTTTCGCAGTGCTGGACGCATTCGGTCTGACCCGCGGCGACGTGCAGAAGATCCGTGCGCAGTTTGCGGACTATGCGCAAAAACGCGATGTGATCTCCGTCAATGTGTCCGTACTGCATCAGCACGCCTGTATTGATACGCTGGGATTGGGACTGAAGATCATTCCGGCACTGCTGAACAATTTACTTGTCCATGCACTGCACCTGAACGACTCCCGTCTCATTCGCTTGAATGCAGATTTTATGGAAAATCTCTATCGTCAAACGGTGGACGCCATGCAGGATGCGGTAGATTCCATGCAGACAGGCACACTGTTTTACGGCACTGTAGATGCTTCGGATTATATCTACGATAAACGCACACCCTATGTATATGACCACAACATCAATCGTCTGCGCTTTGTGCCGGATGATCCGTCCGCAAAGGAGACTTGGATCTGCTCGGCGGGCATCCACTGTGTTGCCCTTGCGCGGGAGAATACACTCACTGCCGATTTCCCGTACTATATCGAGCAGGAGGTCAAAGACAGCGCTAACCTTGTCTATGTGCAGGGGGCGCAGCTTGCGCTGACTACGGATAAGTCCAAGACGAATACGCCGGATATGACGGCGATGGAAGGCGTCGAGGCATACGGACGCAAACTCGGTCAGCTGATTAAGAGTATTGAAAACGAGGAGGAACTGGCGCCTGCCTTGAATATTGCGTCCACGGAGTTTTTTGCGGATGTGGACAATCCGATCCATATCGCGGCGGCCAGACAGGGCATCCTTTCGAGTACGGTCGTTCGTCTGCCGTGGCATCGGTATCAGCTCGTCACGGAGGTCGGCTATATGGAGCTGGGCGGAAGTTTAGGCATTTTGCTCATGCCCGGTGAACTGGCGCCGGAGATTCTGTACGGCGGTGCGCAAACGGCGCAGGAGACTTGGACGGGTGAAGATTGGAATTATGCACCTTTGGAGGAAACAGCCGGGTGCGAAAAGATGATCTGCTTCGGACTTTGCAACGATCAGATGGGCTACACACAGCCGGACAACGAATACAGATCTATGTTCACCGAGAACGAAGAGGTCAATATTCTCAGCCATACCTCCGGCTCTGCGCTGGTGCAGGCGTTTGAAGCGCTGATCGCCGCCGTAAAATAATGTCTGTCTGCGGAGCTAAAGCGTTCGACCCGCAGCGGCAGGCACATAAAAAGAAAAGAGAGCATAAGGCATGAAAAAGATTTTTGTGATCGCAGTATTCCTTGTGGTGATCGGTGTGCTCTGCGCCGCCTTTTTCGGGCGCAGGGAACAAACGCAGGAGATCGAGCAGGAAAAACCTTGGACAGTGGGAGACAACACGACCCTTGCCGAAACCCAGACGGAAACGACTCAGGCACAGGAAAAAGACGCGGTTATGACGTTTTCGGATTTTGTTCATCAGAATATCCGTGAGGACTACACGTTCCTGTCCGAAGAGACGGCCTATACGGAAAAGGAACTGGAAAATGCCCTTTTGGGTATGTACGTCTACGATGTGGATGGCGATTCTCTGGAGGAATTGACGCTTGTCCGCAGTGCGGAAGGCAGTGTCTATCTGGATGTGTACGAGTATGCGGACGGCAAGGTGCAGTATGCGGACTCTGTGAAGCTGACATTGGACTCCATGAACGATGTGGATTTTTCCATGAAGCTTTCAGATTTCTCCCGCGTCGCGGCAAGACTGACGATCTATCCCCACAGCCAGGCGCGGTATTACTGCCTGACCGTGGAGCAGGAGACGACGGACGGGGACTACAACGCCTATACAACTGTCTTTTCCTACAGCAAGGAAAAGCTGGATGTCAAGAAAAGCTATCGTCTGCGCCAGCGGGAAGGGGTAGTCACGCTGATGTGTACGGATAATGTGACGCTTTTGTTCCGTAATGCGGCGGGGCAGACCGATACACCGGGCGAAGAGGATGTGTCCGTGGCGAAATACGCAGATTTGGATACGGCATTTCAAACGGAATTTGAAAAGATCGGTCTGAATGCGCCGCAGGTACAGGTTGCAGACGGCAAGCTGACCGAATACAAAGTTACGCCGGTGGACAATGCACAGCTCGTTTTTGAGTTGATGGGAGACAATGCATCGGTCACTTTCAGCGAAAACGGCTTCCTGCAAAGCTTTATTTTGAATGTATGACAAAAGGTTCATCACGGGTTTTTGTGGAATTAAAAGTTTCGCTCAAGCCTTTTTAAAGGCTTGCGGATTCCAAAGGCGGCG
>JBJEQK010000137.1:0-8681 GCA_051881715.1 Acutalibacteraceae bacterium | reverse complement strand
ATTTTGGAGGCATTCTTTAAAAGTCAATTCGCTTTTTGCACAATCTTGACATCATCGTTTTGTGCAACTTTTCTTTCGCTCTTAAGTTAATGACATTGCCTCGCAGGGGAGGCTGGTCTGTAACATCGAACAATCTTCAAATTTCGTTAGCCGGCTAACGAATTTGTGGGTCGTGCAATATTTTGCACGGGAGTGCAGGAAGGCGAATGGTGCCGTGTACAGACTCTGTTTACTGGAAACCAAAGTTTACATGGCAAATTGACAAAGCACACCTTTTTGGGTATACTAATGCCAAAGAGGTGTGCTTTTTTGAAACAGTTTGTAAAAAAATCCTATCGGCAATTTCTGCGCCTTTGGATGGCGGCCTGCCGCCGTTTGCCGCTTCGCCGGCGTGTGCTGTTTTTCTCCATCCGCGCAGAGGGTCATTTGCTGGAAAATGCCCAGACGGTCTACGATGCGCTTCCCGCCGAAAAGACCGTCTTTGCCCACCGCTATCCCATGCCGTCCAAATGGCGCCCGTTTATCTGGTATCTGATGCTCACGCACAAGGTCATCGTCACCGACGACTACCTGCCCTATCTGCGGGAGGTGAAGCTTCGTCCCGAACAGCGGGTGTTCCAGATCTGGCACGCCGGCGGCGGATTCAAGAAAATGGGCTTTGATGTTTTCCCGAAGCCCGACACCGTCCACGAGCAATATGACGATGTGATCGTCACCGCCGAGGGCTGCCGGCAATTCTTTATGTCGGCGTTTCGTCTGCCCGAGGACAAGGTACACGCCTACGGTCTGCCCCGCACGGACAAGCTGCTCGACCCGCAGTATCTCTCCAAGACACGGGAAGCTTTCTTTGCACGGAACCCGGACTGCAGGGGGAAGAAGCTGTATGTCTACTGCCCCACGTTTCGTGAGCAGGGACACAAGCGCGTCCGCTTCGACCCGAAACTGGATTTCGACCGGCTGGACACGCAATTACAGGACGACGAGATGCTGCTGATCCATATGCACCCGACGGTGGACTACACTTTTCTGGAAAAGCCGTACCGGCATATGCGGGATGTGACGGCGCAGGAGGACACGCTGACACTGCTGTGCGTGGCCGATCTTTTGATCACTGACTACTCCTCCGTAATCGTGGAGGGGTCGATTCTGGGTCTGCCGATGCTGTTCTACTGTCCCGATTTCGACACCTATGAGCGGGGATTCTATCTGAACTACCCTGAGGATCTGCCGGGAGAAATGTTTACCGACGGCGCCGAGTTTGCCGAGCGTCTGCGGTATGCCCTTTCCCACCGCAGTCTGGAACGGGAAAAAGAATACCGCCGCCGGCAAACAGCTGCCTGCGACGGTCATGCGACAGAACGAGTCGTGGATGTTATCTTGCGCTGGCTTTCCGAATAGCCATGTCCGCAATGCGGACGGCGGACTTTCCGTCCGGCGTGTCAAAATTGAATACGGCAAAGCGATGCAATGCGTCCCTGTCTGCCTCTGCCGTTTCGAGCGCTGTCAGCAGTTCCTCGAAGCTTTCGGCAACGGCACCGGGGACGTAGTTTTTATAGTCGAAATAAAAATCACGGTCGCCGCAGTATTTGCAAAGGTCAAAGGCATAGAACACACAGGGCTTATCCACCAGCGCAAAATCGAGGCAGATGGAGGAGTAGTCCGTGATCACCATGTCGCAGGCGGCAATCAGGTCGTTGGCGCTGGGATAGCGCGTGTAGTCCTCAACGCCCTGCGGCACCTTGGTGTTCCTGCCGAACTGGGGATGCAGGCGCAGAATCAAACGGTACCGCTCGCCAAAGCGTTTCTCGAACGCTTCAAAGTCAAAGGTATCCAAAAGATGTGCATTCTCGGTGGGGTCATCCCGAAATGTGGGCGCATAGAGGATAATTTTCTTCTCCGTATCGCCGAAAAGCTTGCGGCGCATTTCCCGGGCATGGGCGCCGTTTGCAGAGAGTATGTAGCGGTCGGCTCGGGGGGAGCCGAGGGGAAATACCTTTTCCTCGGGGACACCGAAGGCGGAGGCATACACGGGAACGACACCCTTGGAGGAACAGACCACCGCATCCAGCCGGGCGTTGCCCTTTTTTACCCGCTGTGCCACATCCTCGGGCAGTCCGCCGATGTCCAGCCCGAACCGTTTGAACGCACCCTCGGCGTGCCAAAGCTGCACGACCACCGCTTTCTTTTGAAAATGCAGATCCGCCATGGGCATGAAGTTGTCGTTGAGATAGACGATGCCCGATGTGGCAAGGTCATAGGCACCCTTGGTGAAAAAGCGCAGCATCCGCCACAAAGCGGACAGGGAACGCTTTTTCGGCTTGATGTCGGCGCCGGAAATGCGCACGGTACGGTAGCCCCTGCTTTGCATTTCCTTTTCCATGTCCCCCAGAGAATCCGTAAAGGACGCCATGTGCGGGGACAGCAATGCCGTCTTTTTCGTTTGCAGCGGCAGATGTGCACACAGGTTAAAGGACAGGGCATACAGCTTATAGGCAAGGTTTTTCATGATCTTTCCTCTCCATGCAATACGGTCAGGATCAGGCGGTACAGCAGACCGAAGCAGCATTTTTTAAGCGCTTCGGGCAGCTGCAGGCGCACCATAAAGCGCAGAATGCGCGGATCCGACGGGCAGTTGCCGCACAGGTGCAGGGTGTAGCGCCCCTTTTTCTGCTTCTTTGCCGCACGGACAAAGCCTTCGTCCGGCAGAACGTGCAAATTTTTACACGAACGCCAACGTGCGGGAACCTCTGCCGACCGGGGCACGAACAGTTCAAACAAGGGCATGGATTGCATATAGATGCTGTCCACACACGCACCGTCCTCGGCGATCACACTCACCTGCGGATGGTTCGCCGCCGTGTCAAAGTCGAAGTACAAATGCGGCAGGTCGATATTGAGCCGGCGTACTCTCGCCGCCGTTTTCGGATCCATCTGCTGTAAAAAGTGCATATGCCCCTTCTCGATCACCGACAGCATCTCTTCGTCCGTCTGCCACAGCAGGCGGTAAAACTGGGATATGAGCACATAATCCCCTTTATAGAGGATCTCCTGCAAATACGCATCTCGCTTCTGTGCGTTCTCCTTTTCCAGCGCCCGCTTCGCCGCCGCTTCGATACGCTCCATGGCGGTCAAAAAATCGGAGATGAGCTTTGTGCTCACCTGCTGGGAGACGGACGCCTCCTTGACCGCATCGTGGCGGCGGTAGCGCATACAGGCATCCATGGTGCCGGTGATGGACTGCACCGCATCGGACAGGATGTATTCCATAAAGAATGCGCCCTCCTCGGAGTAGCCGATGTGCGGGAACGTCACCCCCGAACGGCGCAGGGTCTCCAGTCGGTAAAACTTGTTGCCCACCAAAAAATTCCACAGGAGATTTTTGTTGAACTTGTCGATGGTTTTGCACTTCGCCAACGCATCGGCATAGCCGTTGTATTTTTCCTCCACGGCACCAAACGATTGCAGGCGGCCGATGGCCACATCCGCCCCGGTTCGCTCCATCGCGTCGGTGAAAGCGCGCAGGGAATCGGCGGTCAGCACATCGTCGCTGTCCAAAAAGAGGATATATTTCCCCGCCGCTTCTGCCAGCCCATGGTTGCGGGCAGAGGACACGCCGCCGTTCTCCTGCCGCACAAGGCGCACAAAGGGATGCGCGGCGGCATAGTCCGCCACGATCTGCGCCGTTTTGTCGGTGGAACCGTCGTCCACCACGATGGCTTCTATATCCTGCATGGTCTGCCCCGCCAGGCAGTCCAAGGTTTGCAGAATGTATTTTTCCGCGTTGTACGCCGGTACAACGACTGTTACTGTTGGCATATACTCTCTCCGTCACTCTCCGCGGGCTCCGGCTTATACTCCATGCACCGCATATACGTTGTAAATCCCTGCTTCTCCCAAAAGGCGCAGGCCGCCGCATTGAACGACCAGACGTTCAGCTTCAGGTGCCCGTAGCCCTTCTGTGCCGCTTCGGCCCGCAAAAAGGAAAGCAGCTGTGTCCCGATGCCCTGCCCGCGCAGGGACTTGTCCACGCACATCTCCAGAATGGCGCAGTAGCGGCTGCCCAAACGGTACAGCGACTCCTTTTCCGAAAGGCACTGCGCATACACAAAGCCGCAGACCTCCCCGTCCTGCTGCGCCACCAGCAGAATGCCGCTCTTGTCACGGAGCATGGACTGCACTTCCCCTGCCAGCTTTTCGCCGAAGGGCATGGAAAAATTGTCCGGATCCCCGGTACAGTTCATGTCGTGCAGCTGCTTGCGCAGGACGTTGATCTGCTCGAGGTCCTTCTTTTTCGCATAGCGCACCGTATCTTTATTCTTTCTCCACAAAAGCATTTTATCCACCCCTTTTGACACAAAAAAGGACTGACAGCCGCAGTCCCTTTTCGGTTACTTTTTCTGATTCACACGTTCGTCATAAATATCGCACACGGCGTTGACATCACCGTCGGCGATCACCCTGCCCTTGTCCAGCAGGATGGCTTTGGTACACAGGCGGCGCACCTGATCGGTATTGTGGGAGACGAACATGACCGTCACGCCCTTTTCAAACATGGACACGATCTTCGCCTCGCTCTTCTTTTTGAACTTGGCGTCGCCCACAGACAGCACCTCGTCCAAAATCAGCACCTCCGGGCAAACCGCCGTGGCAATGGAAAAGCCCAGCCTTGCCCGCATACCCGAGGAGTAGTTTTTGACGGGAACATCCATAAAATCCTGCAGCTCGCTGAACGCCACGATTTCGTCATACTTCTGCTCGATGAATTTGCGGGAATAGCCCATGGTGGCGCCATAGAGGAACACATTTTCCTTGCCGGAATAGTTCATGTCGAACCCGGCACCCAATTCGATCATCGGGGCGATCACGCCGTCCACGGTGACGGTGCCCTTCGCCGGCTTCAGCACGCCCGCCACTACCTTCAAAAGTGTACTTTTTCCGGCGCCGTTGAAGCCCAACACGCCCAGACGCTCCCCCTTCGCGATCTCGAAAGACACGTCCGTCAGCGCCCAAAACTCGGTATAGTGCAGCTTGTGGGTGACAAGCTTGATAAAATACTCTTTGAGGTTATCTATCTTCTCTTTGTTCAGGTTGAACAACACACTGACATTGTCCACCTTTACGGCAGGTTTCTCGCTCATAATGCGCTCCCCTTAGATATGCAAGATAAATTTGTCCTGCGTTTTGTAGAACATCACGCCGCCGATCACGATCGTCACGACCGCAAAGCCCAGCGAATAGAAGAACCAGCTCCAGTTCCACATCGTTCCGTACAGCACACAGCAGCGGAACATGGACACGATGGAGTACAGCGGGTTTGCCATCAAGCCCATTTTGACGATGGGCGAAGCGTGAAGCTGATCGACGTGGTAAAAGATCGGGGTCAGATAGAAGATCAGCATACAGAACACGTCGTACAGATACTCCACATCCTTAAAGAACACCTCCAGCACCGACAGGATCAGTCCCACGCCGATGCACAATAGGAACAAGATCAGGATCGGCACGAACCACAGCGCCGCATAGCCCGTGATGTGGACGGGCTTGTCGGAGAAAAACTGGAAGTAGAGAATAAACACCACCAGCACGGTCAGAGAGATCAGGAAGGTGATGAAGTTGGAAATGACGTTGGAGATGGGATAGATGTACTTGGGGATATACACCTTTTTGATGACGGACGCCGA
Organism: Acutalibacteraceae bacterium; assembly: GCA_051881715.1. Taxonomy (GTDB): domain Bacteria; phylum Bacillota; class Clostridia; order Oscillospirales; family Acutalibacteraceae; genus UBA1425. Next base: position 3,000 of record JBJEQK010000137.1, on the reverse strand, counting down.
CAGGCGCACCGAGCGCATGGCACGCTTGGTGGACTGGGAATAAAACTCATAGATCAGCCGTCCGCAAAGCAGGTAGATCGGGTAGTTGAGCACCACACTGTTGTCCCTGCCGAAGATGTTGGAGAACACCAACACCAGCACCAAGGTGGTCAGCAGAGGCTGTAAAAATGTCCAGAACACACCCAAAACGGAGTTGCGGTACTGGAGCTTGATATTCTTTTTGACGATCTCCACCAGCAGGTAGCGGTATTTATACAGGTTTTTAAACATCAGCTTTTCGCCACTTTCGGAAATAATAGAGCATGGAACGGATCTGGATCATCCGGAGTTTGTTGTTCTTTTTGCTCTCTCTGCCCCAGACATGGTAGACGCAGGCATCGGGATAGTACACCGCCCGATGGGTCAGGCGCACCGTGCGGGTGAGGTCGCAGTCCTCGAAATACATAAAGTAATGCGGGTCAAAGCCGCCGAGTTTTTGAAACAGCGCCGTTTGCAGCATCATAAAACAGCCCGTGGCATTCTCGATGTCGCAGGATTCGGACAGGTCGCAGTCCAGCATGGCGTACTCGCGCAGTGTCCTGCCCGGCTCCCCGCTGCCCCGCAGCCGGCTCGCCGCCAAATAGCGCACACAGGGATTTCTCTTGCCGAGCACCTGATCGCGCCCATCGGGGAAACGGATCCGGGGAGAGAGCAGTCCGATGTCGGGATGCGCTTTCATATACTGCGCCATCGCCGTTACGGCATCGTCCTTGAGGATAATGTCCGGGTTGATGATAACGTGATACTCGGAATGCAGACGGTCCAGGACATAGTTGTGCCCGGCGCCGAAGCCGTTGTTGGTGTGCGTCTCCAAAAGCTCCACCCGCGGGTCGCCGCCGTAGGTCTGCCGAATGAGATCCGGCGTACCGTCCGTGGACAGGTTGTCCACGATATATAAATGAAAGTCCACGCCCTGTGTATTGTCCAAAAGCGTTTTCAGTGTGGTTTCAATCGTGCGCATATTGTTATGCGTAACGATACACCCCGTAACTGAACAGTCAGCCATGTTGCACCTCAAAACTTTGATAATACTGCCCGCAGCAGGGACAGCCGCCACAACAATTTTTGCCGCAAGGTCGTGGCGCCGCCGGTCACATTGCCGCCGTGTTGTCGGTATAAAAGAAGCGGTTCACGCAGAAAAGCGACTTTGCCCGTTTTCTCGGCAACGAGTCCGATCCACTGGTCATGCATGGGAATATTTTTGGGGAACGGCAGCGCCCTTTCCGCCACCGCCCGTGTAAACGCCATGCAGCAGCCCATGTAGCTGTTGCGCAGGCAGTTGCGCAAGAAGCCCGGCTTACTGCCGTGCTTTTGGAAGAAAGACTTGTCCGTCACCCGCAGTGCACCATCCGTCACCGAGGCATCGTGGAGCACGAGGCAAGCGCCGCTTTCGATGGATTCCATGACCCGCTGTACCTTGTGCGGCAGCCAGACGTCGTCCTGGTCGCACAGGAACAGCACATCTCCGTCCGCTTGTCCGAGCAAAAATTCAAAATTGCGGATGACCCCCTGCCCCGGTCCGTGCAGGTACCGCACGCGAGCATCCTCTTGCGCAAAGGACAGCACGATCTCTTGCGTTTCCCCGCCCGGCGCATCGTCCGACACCAGCACTTCGTCCTCGGGCGAGAGTTGGGGCAGGACAGACGACAACTGCTGGGCGATAAACTTTTCCCCGTGGTACGCCGCCATGCAAACGGATATTTTCATCCCGGTTCTCCAAATCGTAAGAATAGACATTGTATATTTTATCAAATTTCTCTGCATTTTACAAGTCCTATTTTTCAAGGACAAAAAAGGGCGTCTTTCGGCTGTATATGCGAAAGAAACATTTTTCCGCATGGCGCATATTCTGATAGTGCCAATATTCCATCGGAGGTGAATTTTATGGACAGAAACGAGGGGAAAAGACCGCCGTGTGACACGGACGATCACGGCAAAGAACCCTTCATCGTCAACATCAACCGCTTTGCCAAAAACAATTCCTGTTTCCGAACGGCGCTGTGGACAGGCGAGCATTTGCAGGTAACGCTCATGAGCATCCCCATCGGCGGAGAGATCGGCTTGGAGATGCACCCGCATCTCGATCAGTTTATCCGCATCGAACACGGCTGTGCCCACGTAACCATGGGCAAAGAGAAGAACGACCTGTCTATTCATCAAAAAATTGACGCAGACTACGCCATCGTCATCCCGGCGTGTACATGGCACAACATTCGCAATATCGGCTGTACGCCCTTGAAGCTGTATTCCATCTATGCGCCGCCCCAGCATCCCTTCGGCACGGTACACAAAACGAAGCACGACGCTGATATGGCCGAAAAGGCGTAAACCGATACGCCGTTCCCCTACAGAAAAACCCCCGAAGCGGTCACACAGTGAACCGTTTCGGAGGTGTTTTTTCGCTATTCACGGAAAATTGTGGATTCTGCGCTTCGCGCCGGGGAACCCCCGGCGAGGGTTCCCCACGCCAAAACAGTCCACCGGACTGTTTTGGCTCCCCTCCTGCGCCTTTCTGTTGTTTGGGTTTCGCCGACTGCGGTCGGCGACCAAAGGCGCCGCCTTTGGAATCCGCAAGCCTTTGAAAAGGCTTGAGCGAAACTTTTCATCCCACAAAAATCCGTGATGAACCGTTTTTTGATGTAGCAAGCGCAGTTTACAGGGTTTCTTTCTGCTTCACAGGCACCCAGATCTCGCTGTAATAGTTTTCATCCTGCGTTCCCTTGGGGTACTTGCTCGGGTCATCGTAATACTCCATGCAGTACCCTGCCGCAAATTCATACCCTTTCAAGGCAGGGAGCCACTCGGAAAAGATCTTGGCGTTGACATCCTGAAAAGCCTGCGGCATGGCGCCCACGCACGGAAAGATCGCCCATGTCAGTGCCGGAATGGTTCTGACGGTAAAGCCCTGCGGCGCCTTTGTGCCGCGCTCGCACGGGTCTGCGATGAGATAGGTGAACGTAT
>JBJEQK010000136.1:0-8786 GCA_051881715.1 Acutalibacteraceae bacterium | reverse complement strand
GTTAATGACATTGCCTGCGAGGGGAGCTGTCTGCGAAGCAGACTGAGGGGTTCCAAACACCGCCGTAAACAGACAGCAAAACTCGAAGGAAAAACCCTCCCGACGAGGCTTACGCCTCGCCACCCTCCCTCGCAGGGAGGGCTTCCGCTTAGCAACCTTAAGCTTTCGCTGGACTTTTTCGACAGTCTGAAAGGCTTGAGCGAAACTTTTCATCCCACAAAAATCCGCGATGAACCGATTTTACAGGCGGAAGCTGTGGGGCAGGAGGGAGGCAAGGGTGACGGCGGTCAGGTCGTTTTCCGTACCGAACAGCACCCGCAGAGAGCCGTCCGAAAACTCCGCAAGCGCTTGGCGGCAGATGCCGCAGGGCGGGGCGGAAACCGTCTCTCCGTCCGCATTTTTGGCGGCAACAGCCAGGGCGGTAAACTGTCGCTTGCCGTCCAAAACCGCTTGGAACAGTGCCGTCCGTTCGGCGCAGACGGTGGCGCCGTAGGAGGCGTTTTCAATGTTGGCGCCGGTGTAGAGCGTGCCGTCCTGCGATAGCAGTGCCGCACCCACACGAAAGCCCGAGTAGGGCGCATAGGCGCAGTCGGCGGCCTGCAATGCTTTTTGAAAGAGCGCATTGTCTGTCATGGTTTGTCACCTCTGCCGGTAATGCTTCAGGAAGGCTTCCAGCTTCTCCATGGCGGTGGCGAGGGTCGCCTTGTCCGGGAGGTAGACGATGCGGAAATGGTCGGGCGTTTCCAGATGGAAGCCCTTGCCGGGCACCAAAAGCACCCGCTGTTCGTGCAAAAAGTCCAGCGTCAGCTGTTCGTCGTCATGGATGCCGTAGCGTTCGGTGTCGATCTTCGGGAAGATATAGAACGCCGCATCGGGACGGACGGCGGAGATGCCGGGAATTTTATTGAGGGCATCCACAATAAATTCACGCTGTTCGTACAGTCTGCCGCCGGGCAGCAGCAGCTCGTCGGCGCTTTGGATGCCGCCGAGGGCGGTCTGGATAATGAGCTGTGCCGGCACATTGGCGCACAGGCGCATGGCGGAGAGCATATTCAGTCCCTCGATGTAGCCCTTGGCATATTCCTTGTCGCCGCTCAGACACATCCAGCCCGAGCGGAACCCGGCGATGCGGTGGGACTTGGAAAGACCGTTGAAGTTGACGCAGAACAGGTCGGGGCAAAGGGACGCAATGGCGATATGCTCCTTGCCGTCAAAGACAAGACGGTCATAGATCTCATCGGCAAAAATGATCAGGCGGTGCCGGCGGGCGATGTCCACGATGCCCTGCAGTACCTCTTTCGGGTACAGTACGCCCGTGGGGTTGTTGGGGTTGATGACGACGATGCCCTTGGTGCGGTCGGTGATCTTGCTCTCGATGTCGTCCAGATCGGGGAACCAGTGGTTCTCCTCCGCACAGCGATAGTGCAGTACCGTGCCGCCCGCCAGTGTGGCGCAAGCCGTCCAAAGCGGGTAGTCAGGGGAGGGGATGAGGATCTCGTCCCCGGCGTCCAGCAGTCCCTGCATGGACATGGAGATCATCTCGGAAACGCCGTTGCCGGTGTAGATGTCGTCAATGCCCACGTTGGGGATCTTTTTCAGCTGGCAGTACTGCATGATGGCTTTTCGCGCGGAGAAAACGCCCTTGGAGTCGGAATAGCCCTCGCCGTCCTTCAGCATACGCTGCATATCGTCGATGATCTCCTGCGGTGCGCTGAATCCGAAGGGGGCGGGATTGCCGATGTTGAGCTTGAGCACCTGTATATTGCGCTCGGCCATACGGGCGGCTTCCTCGACCACGGGGCCGCGGACGTCGTAGGAAACATGGTCGAGCTTTCTGGATTTTTCAAATTTTTGCATAAAGATTTCCTCTTTTCAGACAATGCTTGCGTAACAGTCTGCGTTCCAGTCGGACGCCCAGCCCGCAGGGGTGGCGCCGAGTTTTTTCAGCAGAGCATTGCGCACGCGGATGGTTTGACTTGCGGTCCAGCCCTCGAAAACGTGACTGCCGAGGGTGCGTACCGTGTCGTTCAGGTCAAAGGTGGTGATGCCCGTACAGCCGGCGAAAGCGTAGTCGTCGATGCGGGAGACGGAGTTGGGCACAAGGGCGTTCTGCAAGCCCCGGCAGCCGTAAAATGCACGGGCAGAGACGGTTTTCAGCGTTTCCGGCAAAGACAGACTGCCGATACTGCCGCAGCCCTCAAAGGCGCTCTGCTCCACGGTCACGAGACCGTCCGGCAGGGTGACTTCGGAAAGGGCGGCACAGTTTTGGAACACGCCGGTCGACAGTACGCTAAGTCCCAGCGGAACATGGATGCGCTCCAGAGCGGCGCAGTCCCGGAAGGCGTAGGCGCCGATCTCGGTCATGCGGGTCGGCAGGGTGACGTCCCGCAGGGCGGCACAGCCGTCAAAGGCGTTGGCGCCGATGGCGATATTGTTCCCGGAAAGGGTCAGGGAAGTCAGTGCGGCACAGCCGCAGCAGGCGTAGTCCGCAATGCGCAGTCCCTCGCCGGCAATGTTCAGGTTTTGCAGTGCCGCGCAGTCCCGGAATGCGCATACGCCCATGGACTGCAAAGCGCCATGGACGGAGATGTCCGCAAGGCTGCTGCATTCGGCGAAGGCTTCATCGCCGATGTGTTGCAGGCTCTGGGGCAGGGTGAGCATACGAAGCTGCCTGCATCCACGGAAAGCAAAGGGGCCGATGGCGGTGACGTCCGTCGGCAGGGAAACGCTGGTCAGCGCCGTGCAGTCCGCAAAGGCGTTGGCGCCGATGTAGGAGATATTGCCGGAGATATGCACCGTGCGGATCTCCCGACGGTACAACAGCCACGGCAGATTGTTATCCGTAAAATCCCAAAGGGCGCCGTAGCCGTTGATCTCCAAAAGACCGTTTTGGGGATTGTAGGTGTACTGCGCATTTTCCCCGCAGGCGGCGGCGATCGTCTCGCCCTCGATGAAGCGGATCTGTCCGTATCCCTTGTCCGTCTGCACCCACGCCTTGCTCTGTACGGGCGGCAGGGCAGACAGGTACTTCGGCGCCACGACCACGGTGCCGGCGGTGTCGGCGTAGCCCCAAAGCTTCGACTGCGCATCGTAGTAGGGGACGTAGCCCTCGCTGAAGGAATAGGGCACGCCGTTCGGGAAGATGTCGGCGGAAAATTCCGCATTCAGAATATTCACTCCGTAGGCGTTGAAATACGTCCATTTTCCATCCTTAAGAAGCGCACTGACGCCGCAGGACAGGGGCGTTGCTTTTTCGTAGACGGTGTCCACCAGCAGTGTGCCCCTTGTGGCGATGCCGTAGCGGGAACCGTTCTGCACGAGGAAAGAGCCCTCTGCGACGTCCTGCGCATAGCGGCTGCCGTCGGCAAGCACACGGGTGAGGGTATAGTCCGTGTTGGAATATTGATAGGTACTGCCCGCAAGGTTCGGTGCGGCAGTATTTTTTTCGGATGCGGCGGCAGGCGTGGTCACACCCGCAGTGGGGGACCAGTAGGTGCTGCCGTCCAGCAAGAACAGCTGCTGTGTCTCGTCCCAGACGACGGTGCTGTGTTCCGCCTTCAGCACACAGCTGCCGCTTTGGTCAACAAGACCTTTTTTGCCGTTTTGCACATAGAGGGAAAGGGGTACATTCACCGGCTCGCCCTCTGCGGTGCACACCTGCTCCATGGCGTCCGGGGAAAAGCCGTCAAAGTAGGTTTCGAGGATCTCGTCAGGAATTTGCAAGACATTTTCGGTAGCGGAAGTGTCGGTTTGGACGGGGACGTTCGGCCTGTGGCGGCGCACGGCGGCAATGCAAACACAGAATACCACCGCCATCGCCGCGCAGGCGGCAGCAATGCCGAGCTGTTTTTTGGAGATGCGGACGGGGGTTCGCTCCTCCTCGTCCTGCTCCAGCGCCTGCAAAAACGCACCGGCTGTGGCGTAGCGGTTTTCCGGGGCGAGGGAGAGGGCGCGCAGCAGGACGCTTTCACAGCGGGGCGGGATGTCGCTGTCCAGCTCGGACGGACGCAGGAGCGTGTCCTCCCGCTGGCGCTGCATGGCGTCCGGCGGCACAACGCCCGTGAGCATTTTGTACAGCGTTGCCGCGGCGCCGTAGACGTCCGTCCAAGGACCGGCAACCAGATGGTGCACATAGTTTTCCATGGGGGCGAATCCGGGCTTTAGGATGATGGACAGCCCCTCGGTGTTTTGCAAAAGATCGAACTGGGACAGCCCGAAGTCGAGAAGCTTGATCTGTCCGTCGTTGCACAGGAAGATGTTTTCGGGGCAGACATCCTGGTGCAGAACGCCCTTTTGATGCACGGCGTCCAGCGTTTGCAGGACGGGCGTCATGATCGCCATGGCGTCGGCAAAGGTCAGCGCACGGTATTCGGTCAGAAACACTTTCAGCGTCTGTCCGTGCAGGTATTCGGACACCGTGTAGGCGGTGCCGTTTTCTTCCACCAGCTCGATGATGGGGTTGACGCTCTGCAGATCTTCCAGCCCCTGCACGACACGGACGTTGTTTTCAAAGGTCAAAAGACCCTTTTGAAACTGCGCCTTTCCCGCTTCGGAGAGAAACTGTACCGCCGTGTCGCCCGGACGGTGTACGGCAAACTCCGTGGGCAGGAACTCCTTGACGATCACTGCCATATCCTCGGCCGTGTCCCAGCCGATATAGGTGTTGCCGAAGCTGCCCAGTCCCATGGGACGTCCGATCACATAGCGCTTGTGCAGCAATGTACCCGGCTCCAAGTGGTTGCGGTTAAAGGGGACGAGGCGTTTGTCGTAGCCGCAGTGGGGGCAGGGGGCGTCCGGGTATGGCAGTTCACGCATACAGCCGTAGCATCTTTGAAACATGGCGACCTCCGTTTCTGCGGGGAATCCGCAAAATTATTGAATGTTATTCTTGAGAAGGGACTGCATCACGGCGTTGGCGGTGTTCATGGCGACACCGCTGCCGGAGCCGGCATTTTCCGCGACAACGACTACCGCCACGGGAAAGTCCGCCCGCAGGGAGAACCCGACAAACCAGGAGTGCGAGGTCTTGCCGTCCAGCTCGGCGGTGCCCGTTTTGCCGCACATCTGCAAGTTGGGGAAGCGGCTGTCTCCGTACCAGTCGGCGACGTTGGAGCGCAGCAGCTTTTGCAGGCGTCCGGCCTTGTCGGCGGGGATGGTGATGGAGGAATTTTTGGTCATGGCCTTGTACACCGTGACGCCTGCCGGACTTTTCATGGAGCGGATGACATAGGGCTGAACGCCCTGCCCGCCGTTGGCGATAGCGCCGGCGATCATCATCATGTGGCAGGGATTGACCAGCGTTTCGTACTGACCGATGCCTGCCCAGCCGAGGTCGAGGGTACTGGCTTTTCGCACATCAAAGGTGCTCATGGCAAGCTGGATGCCGTCGGTGCGGATGGAGGTGTTGAACCCCAAGCTCTGCGCCGTAGCGGTCAGCTTTTCGGCGCCGACGATCTCAGCGATCTTGGCAAAGGCGCAGTTGCAGGATTTGTTCAGCGCCTCACGGAAGGAGATTTCCCCGTGGGTCTGCATACAGATCACGTCTCCCGAGCCGATGCGGATCTTGCCCTCGCACAGGAAGGTGCGGGTGTCGATGTCGGGGATATTTTCCATGGCGCACAGCGCGGTGACGATCTTCATGGTGGAGCCGGGAGTGTAGACGCCGGAAAACAGGCGGTTGAGGTAAACGCCGTCCAAACTGTCGGGATCAGACGGCGGGTTTTGGATGTCGTAGGTCGGAGCGGAAAAACTGCACAGCAGGGCGCCGGTCTTGTAGTTAAAGGCGCCGACAGCGCCGTTGTAGCTGCCCAGCGCATTCATCGCCGCCACACAGGCGTCCGCCGAGACGGCAAGGGTCAGATCGTTGCCCTGCCCGTATTTTTTCAAGCCGTAAATGCCGCTGACGAAGCTGTAGCCGGACAGCTTGCTTTTGTATGCCGAATGGGCGCCGGTGGAGATCACGCCTGCCGGGTCGCCGACGATGTGCAAGGTGGCTTTGCGCACGGCACGGCTCTGGTTAAACACACGCTTGCCGCCGCTGGTGCGGGCAAGTCCCGTGCCGGTGGTGTCGTAAATGCCGCCGGCGGTGGACAGACTGCCGGAGGTGAACAGGTGGGTGTTGGCACGGTTGGAGGACCAGGCGGCGCCGTGGGCGACGAACATATACACCAGCGTCACGGTGCCGACAAGGAAAAGGAGAATGATGGGGATCAGGGCAAAGCCCCGTTTGGTCGTTTTGTTCATGATCAGCCCTTAGCCTTTCTGCCGCGATAGGGCTTCGTGTCGCCGATGTTGAAACTGACGCTTTTGATAAACGCAAACAGCGACCATGCGCAGATAATGCTTGTACCGCCGCGGCTGATGAACGGCAGTGTGACGCCGGTCATGGGCAAAAGGTCGGTGATGCCGAAAACGTTCAGCGCCAGCTGGAACAGGAGCATCCCTGCGGCGGAAACGGCGGCGATGGAGTAGAAGATGGAGGAGCTTTTTCTTGCGCCGCGGACGGCGTAGAAAGCGATGAACGCAAAGGCGAACAGGATCAGGATGCCCAGCAAAAGCCCCCATTCCTCGCAGACCATGCCGAACACAAGGTCGGTGGAGGCGGCAAACACCGTGCGCAGCTTGCCGTTGCCGATGCCCAGACCCAGCAGTCCGCCGCTGGCGCTGTAGATGAGCACACGGGTCTGCTGGAAGCCCTTGTCGTTCATGAACTCCCAGACGTGGCGATAGGTCGCGAAGCGGTTCGCCACATAGGGCTTGAAGGAGATGACCAGCACAGCGCCCATGAGCGCCGCCGCACAGATGAGGATCAGGGTACGGAAGTCACCCGAGCGCATGAAGGCGATGATGATAAAGGTGAAGAAAAAGATCAGCGCCGTGCCGAAGTCTCGCATCAGGAACAGGGCGCCGACGCAGGCAACGGAAAAGAGAATATATTTGGTCAGCGAGCGGGTCGCCTGCAATTTTTCCAAGGTTGCGGCGCCGACGAAGATGAACGCCACCTTCACCAGCTCCGAGGGCTGAAAGGAAATGCCGCCTATGGTGATCCAGTTGAGCGCACCGTTGGTCACTTTGGCCAGCGCAAGATTTGCGGCCAGCAGACCGAGCGCCGCCACGGCCAGGGGCATACGCAGTACCATCGCCCTGTCCGTACTGCGGATGATCCACGACAGCACGGTAAAGGCGAACAGACCCATGCCGATGGCGATCAGCTGCTTGACGGCATAGGTTTCGTGGATGCTTGCGCAGATGGTCAGCCCGATTCCCGACAGGAAAAAGGCGAGGATCTCCAGCGCAAAGTCGTCGCGCTGGGTCACCATGCGGGCAACGGCGATGTAGAGCCATTCCACGGCGATGTAGAGCAGGAACACAAGACCCAGCTTTTCGCTGAATACACCGTCCGGGAACAGGGTCTGGGCAAAGGAGAAAAGCTGAAACACCGTCAGCAAAAGCAGCATCCAGCCCCAGTGGAAGGGGGCGTTCTTTTTTTCGATTTTGGCGGTGCCGTGCTCGGTCGGCACCTTTCGCCCGATGGGGCGATCCGGTTTGGAAGCCATAGGCGCTCCTTTCGGTTATACTCTTTCCGCAAACAGGCGGGACAGCGGCAGCGGGAACCAGCTGCGGGCAAGGGTCATTTTGGCAAGGTCGCCGCACAGACCAAAGTAGGACTGGGTGACGGGGGAGGTCAGCGCACTGACCGCCTCCAATTCGCCAAAGGAGAAGTCGGCATTTTGATCCGTTTCCGTTACGTCGGCATTGCCGTCCCGCAGGGTGACGCTGTAGGTCGTATCGCCCAATGTCAGCACAAGGGTGCCCTCCGGGAGGGTCATGTAGGACGCCTTGAACGTCAGCAGTGCTTCCAAAACGGACTTCCAGTCCAAAACTTTCCACATCCCGCTTTCCTCCATGCCGAGCAGACTGCCCACGTCGGCAATGGGGCGGAAATAGGGAAGCTGATATTCGTACAGGTCGATGGTGACCGTCTTTTTGTGCTGTGCCGCCAATGTGAGCATGACGTCTGCGCTGTCGTTGTCGTCGCACAGCGTCATCTCCACGATGTTCAGTTTGCTTGTGTCGCTGTAGGAAACATAGCCGCAGAATTCCCCGCCTTTTTGGATGGCGAAGGGCTTGGCGCCGCAGCACGGAATCGTCAGACGCAGGAAAAATTCCTCCGGCGTGTAGTCGTAGTGGATGGGCTTGCTGTTGTACAGCGCATGGCAGGCGTTCAGCATCTCCCGGTCCTCTATGGAAAAGGGAACGAAGGCATAGCGGCTGCCGTCGTAGTCCGGCAGACGAGCCTGCATGGCGCTTGCGGACACCTCTGCGCTGAAATTTGTGCCGCCCTCCTCATAGCCGAAGTGGTTGTAGCGGCTGCGGCGTCCGCCGAGACAGGCGAGATGGACGCCGTCCTTGCGCATTTCCTCGTTGTTGTAGGTCATCAGCCGGGACATGATGCCCTTGCCGCCCATGCGGGGATGGCAGGCGACCGAGCCGATGCCGCACACCTTCAGCGCCTTGCCGCCGACGACCATGGTGCGGGGCAGGGAGAGGATGGAGCCGACGATCTGACCGCCGTCCCACATATTGATCATGTTGTGCATGGACTCGTCCGTCTCTAAGTACAGGTTGGCGTAAAGCTTCAAAAAATCATGCGGCTCGTGCGCCTTGGAAAAGACGAAGTCGATAAAGTCAATGATGGTGTAGAATTCTTCCTTTTTGCCTCTGCGGATCTCCAATGCTAAACATCCTTTCTCATTGTGCAATACACCCAATATACCATACCATTA
>JBJEQK010000135.1:0-33278 GCA_051881715.1 Acutalibacteraceae bacterium | reverse complement strand
AATTTAATTTTTTTGCAAAAAAACTTTTACGGAATAAGATTTAAGCCAAGGCGTGCGCCACGATTTGTGCGGTGTTGCCTTAGATAATTTGGCAGAAATCAAACACTTCCGCGGGAAGCTCCTCTTTGTCGGCGGAAATGGTGAAAGTGACGTTCTTGCCGGACTGTGCGCAGTATTTGTCCACAGCGGCAAGGAAAGCGCCGATTTGGGTAAAGTCTCTGCCGCAGATCTTCAGCGTAGCATCGACAAGGATGTCGGTGATGTCGTGGTTGCCTGCGCAAACGCCGCAAAGGAAGCCGAGCATCTGGTCACAGCCTTCAATGCCGTAGTTGTCGGTGTCGATCAGACGAACACGGTAGTTGACATTATACGTCAGCAGAGGCTCTTTTTCGATGCAGACGACACAGCCGTCGGACTTTTCCATCGCCTCGTTGACGAGACTGATGAGCTTTTTGGTTTTGCCGGAGCCTTTGTGGCCGAGGATAAGATTGATCATGAGAATAAATTCCTTTCGTTTTTGATTTTTATTCAGAAAGTCTTTTTTCGAGAATTGCTTTTTCGGCTTCATAGCCGGGTTTACCGAGGAGGGCAAACATATTTTTCTTGTAGCTTTCCACGCCGGGCTGGTCAAAGGGATTGACTCCCAGCACGTAGCCGGAGATGGCGCAGGCCAACTCGAAGAAGTAGATCAGGAAGCCGACATTGTACTCGTCGATCCGATCGCATTCGATCACAAGATTCGGAACGCCGCCGTCTGCATGGGCAAGCACCGTCCCCTCAAACGCCTTGCGGTTGACATAGGACAGGGACTTGCCGGCAAGGAAGTTCAGCCCGTCGATGTTTTCGGGATCGACGCCGATGAAAAGCTCTTCCTTGGGCTCCTTGAAAAGCACCACGGTTTCAAACAGGTGACGTTCTCCCTGCTGGATATACTGACCGAGGGAATGCAGATCCGTGGAGAAAACGGCAGAGGAAGGATAAATACCCACGCCGTCCTTGCCCTCGCTTTCGCCGAACAGCTGCTTGAACCACTCGCACATCAAGGTGAAGCATGGCTCATAGGCAACGCACAACTCCACCTTTTTGCCGCTGCGGTACAGGATATTGCGGATGGCCGCATATTTGTAGCAGTCGTTTTCAGAGAGATTCGGGTTATTGTACTGACGCATGGCATCCGCCGCGCCGTTCATCAGTGCTTCGATGTCGATACCGGCCACGGCGATGGGCAAAAGTCCCACAGCGGTGAGCACGGAGTAGCGTCCGCCGACGGCATCCGGGACGACGAAAGTGGGATATCCCTCCCGATCCGCCAGCGCTTTGAGCGTTCCCTTTTGCTTATCCGTTGTGACGAAAATACGCTTTGCCGCTTCTTGGGCGCCGTATTTTTGGATCAGCAGTTCGCGGAACACACGGAACGCAACGGCAGGCTCCGTCGTTGTGCCGGACTTGGAGATCACGTTGACAGAGAAATCTTTTCCCTCGCAGATGCGCAGCAGTTCGGCAAGAGAGGCTGAACTGATGGTGTTGCCTGCGAAGTAGATATCAGGTGTATCTTTCGGTAATGCGTTGTAAAGGTTGGATTTGAGCAGTTCGATGACGGCACGGGCGCCCAGATAGGATCCGCCGATCCCGATGACGATCAAAATATCGGAATGCGCCTGAATCTGTTTTGCGGCATCCTGGATCGCCGCAAATTCCGCTTTGTCATACTCTGCCGGGAGATTTACCCACCCGGTAAAGTCACTGCCCTTGCCGGTTCCGCTGCGAAGCATCTCATGCGCCTTGCGAACCTCCGGCTCGATGGCGGCAAGAGATGCGGCATTCACCGCATCCCCGGCGTATTTGCCTGAAAAAGTAAGTGCCATTATTTGTCCTCCGAGAAAACTAAATTTATACACTTTTATTTTAACCGATTCTTCCGATAAATGCAATATCAAATTCCAATAAAAATGCATTTTATTGGGCAAAAAAGCCGATCATGCGACGAAACAGAATGGATACTGTCAGTTTCTCCACACAAAACGGTGCCGAAAGCGTATACTGTCCCAGAACCTCGTCGCCGAGTTTGATCTGCACCTTGCCCAGAACCTGCCCTTTTTCGATGGGCGCTTCGGCATCCACGCAGATCTGTATATCCTGCGTGATCTCCCCCGCCTTGCCCTTGGGAATCAGGACGGAAACGGTTTTCGGAACCTGCGGGGTCATGGTGTCGGTAACGCCTTTGAGGATGCGGACATTTGTAATTTGCGCCGGATCTATTTTTGGCGTGACCGTTTCGTAGTTTGCAAACCCCCAATTCAGCATGGTTCTCGCACAGTCAAAGCGATCCTTGCTGTTTTCACTGCCCAGAACCACGGCGATCAGATGGGTTTCCCCGCGCTTTGCAGAGGCGGACACACAGCACCCGGCTTTGTTTGTTGTGCCTGTTTTCAACCCCGTTGCACCGTCATAAAAACGGACAAGTTTATTGGTGTTCACCAGTTCCGTTGCACCGCCTCGCAGGGAATCCATCCAAATTGTCGTATATCGTGTGATCCACTCATGCTGCAATAAGGCTCTGGACATCAGCGCAACATCGTATGCTGTGGTGAGGTGCTCCGTCGTATCGTCGTCCAAACCCGTGCAGTTGACAAAATACGTGTCGTTCATGCCCAGTGCTTTCGCCTTGTCATTCATCATGTTGACAAACGCTTCACTGCTGCCGGCGATATGCTCTCCAAGTGCCGTACAGGCATCGTTGGCGCTGTAGACCGCAACGGCTTTCAGCATCTCCTCCGCCGTCATCGTCTCCCCCTCTTTCAGCCAGATCTGCGATCCGCCCTTGGAGGAGGCGTTGGTGCTGGTGGTGATCTCGTCCGTCAGCCGCAGCTCTCCCTGATCCACAGCCTCTGCAATCAGCAGCATGGACATAATTTTGGTGACGGATGCGGGATAGAGTTTTTCGTGCGGATTTTTTTCCAGCAGTATCTTTCCACTGGTCATGTCCATCAGTACGGCAGCTTTGGCGTTTATCGTCACCGGCAAGCCGTCCGCAGGCTTGAAAACGTCCAGATCTGCATCCACCGCATCCGGCTCATACAGCTGATATCCGTCTTCGTACAATACAAGCGCATCCGCAGTCACACCGCAGTAAAAAATACAGAGCACTGCCATCAGTGCAGAAAGAATTTTTTTATACATTATACATACCTCCCATCGGTAAAGAATATTGTTTTCGGGAAAGATTTATGATATAATTCCCGACAGATGGAGGGATTCTATGCAAACGCTCACAAAATGTCTTGAATATGTACGCAAGCAGACGGACTTTGTACCGAAAATCGCCATCGTCCTCGGCTCCGGGCTCGGCAGTTTTGCGCACGAGGTGGAAATAGAAAAATGTATTGATTACGCCGATATACCCGGTTTCCCGAAATCCACCGTTGTGGGACACAGGGGACGGTTCATTTTTGGTTTCCTGCGCAATGTGCCCGTTGTCCTCATGCAGGGGCGCATACATTATTATGAGGGGTACACCATGCACGAGGTCGTTCTGCCCATCCGCCTTATGCGATTGTTAGGCGCCGAAATCCTTTTTCTGACCAATGCGGCAGGCGGCATCCGTGAAACGCTCCGTCCGGGAGATCTGATGCTCCTGACCGGGCAGATCGGCAGTTTTGTTCCCTCGCCGCTCGTGGGTCCAAATTTGGACGAACTGGGCGTTCGGTTCCCGGATATGAGCCAAATATACGACCCGTCCCTTGCATCTGTCGTTTCCGCCTGCGCAAAGCAGGCAAATATACCGCTGAAAACAGGCGTCTATTTGCAGGCGTCCGGTCCCAATTATGAGTCTCCCGAGGAGATTCGGATGTTCGGTCTGCTGGGTGCGGACGCCGTCGGCATGAGCACCGCCTGCGAAGCGATCGCCGCCGTACATGCCGGGATGCGGGTATGCGGGATCAGCTGCATCACCAACCTTGCGGCAGGGATCAGCGACACGCCCCTTTCCCACCGTGAAGTGCAGGAAACGGCGAATCGTGCCGCGCAACAATTCCATGCTCTGCTTCTCTCCGCCGTACCCGAATCTGCCGCACTGCTTCAATAACTGTACAAAATTTACTTTATTGAACATTTTTCGGCAAATTGTTCTTGTAAACACACGTGCTTTTCTTTATAATTTATTAGGATACCCAAAAAATATGAGGAGTGTGCATATGAAGAAGACAACCGTCGCGCTGACCGGTGCATCGGGCAACATGGGCTTTCAGGGATTTCTGGAGCTGTATGCCCGCAAGTATCGTCACAACATTGTTTTGCTGCTTCGCAACAGCGAAAAGAACCGCAAAAAGTTCATGCCCTACATGAACGACCCCGCCGTTAAAATCGTTTGGGGCGACCTGACCAACTATGAGGACGTTCTGCAAATGGTCAACGGCGCCGATTATGTCCTGCACGTGGGCGGTATGGTTTCTCCTGCCGCAGACTACTATCCCCGCAAAACCATCAAGACCAACGTCGCTGCCGCCGAGAATATCGTCCGTGCCGTAAAAGCGCAGCCCGACCCCGACGCGGTGAAGGTTGTGTATATCGGTACTGTGGCCGAGACCGGCGACCGCAATCCGCCCATCCATTGGGCAAGAACCGGCGACCCCATCAAAATCAGCGTATATGACCACTATGCCATCAGCAAGGTCAAGGCGGAAGCCGTCTTTGCCGAATCGGGTCTGCGCTACTGGGTCTCCCTGCGCCAGTCCGGCATTCTCTATCCTGCGATCCTTAAGAACATGGATCCCATCATGTTCCATGTCCCGATCAACGGCGTTCTGGAATGGGCTACCGTCGAGGACTCCGGCAGACTGCTGGCCAACGTCTGCGAGCCGGACGTGCCGGACAGCTTCTGGCGCAAGTTCTACAACATCGGCAGCGGCAAGGAATACCGCATCACCAACTATGAGTTTGAAGAGTATCTGCTCGGCGCGCTGGGACTTCCCTCTCCCAAGAAGCTGTTTGAAGCGTCCTGGTTCATTCTGCGCAACTTCCACGGTCAGTGGTATGCCGACTCCGACAAGCTGGAGGAGATTCTTCACTTCCGTGCCAACATCCCCATCAAGAAATATTTTGCGGATATGGCGAAGAACGTGCCTGCCTACTACCGCGCCTGCAAGGTGCTCCCCTCTTTCCTGAGCTCTGCCGTCGGCGCTGTGGCAAAGCCTTTCATGAAAAAGATCGCACAGACCGAGCTGTACGGCACCCTGCACTGGAAAGCTACACACAATAAAGACCGCATCTCTGCCTACTACGGCACCGAAGAGGATTGGAACAAGATTGGCACATGGGACGATGTAAAGATCGAACGTCCCACCGAGACAGTCACACTGCTCGATCACGGCTATGACGAGTCCAAACCCGACAGTGAACTGGACATCGAAGATATGCGCAAGGCGGCGGCTTTCCGTGGCGGCGAGTGCCTGTCCGAAACCATGGTCAAGGGCGATCTGTTCACACCGCTGAAGTGGAAGAGCGCCCGCGGCAACGAATTTGAAATGTCCCCCAACCTGGTGCTCAAGGGCGGTCACTGGTGCCCCGAAGAGCTTCCCTGGCCCTGGGACTACGACACAGAAGCCAAGATCAACCCCTTCTTCGCACAGGTTTGGTACCCCCTGCACAGCAAGGATGAAAACAACTTCTACGATGAAACCATTTTCAAAGGCTTCAAAGACTATTAAGGAGATCTGCACATGAAAGTTTTTATGATCGGCGGCACGGGTCTGCTCGGCTCCGCCGCTGCACAGCTGTTCATTGACCGCGGTCACGAGGTACGCACCGTTGCACTGCCTCCCCTGCCGAAGGGCGCACCCATTCCGGCAGAAATGGAGATCCTTTTCCAGAACTATTTGGAACTTTCTGACGATGAAGTTCTGAAGATGATGGAAGGCTGCGATTGCTTCGTCTTTGCCGCAGGCGTGGACGAGCGCGTTGAATTCCCCGCGCCTGTTTATGCCGCCTACGAAAAGTACAACATCCGTCCTCTGGAAAGGCTGATTCCCCTGGCTAAGAAAGCCGGCATCACCAAGACCGTGGTTCTCGGCTCCTACTTCGCCTACTTCGCCAAGAAGTATCCTGACATGAAGCTGACCGAAAAGCATCCCTACATCCGCAGCCGTATCGAGCAGGAAAAGGTGGCGCTTTCCTTTGCGGACGACACCATGGACGTTGCCATTCTGGAGCTGCCGTACATTTTCGGTACCCAGCCCGGCCGCAAGCCTGTTTGGGTCATTCTGATCGAGCAGCTGGAAAACATGGGTCCCATCACCTTCTATCCCAAGGGCGGCACCGCTATGCTGACGGTTCGTCAGGTTGCCCAGACTATCGTCGGCGCGGCGGAAAAGAACAAAGGCGGCAACGCATACCCCATCAGCTACTACAACTACACATGGAACGATTTCCTCGCTATCGTACATGAGGCAATGGGCAAGCCCAACAGAAAGATCATCAACATCCAGAAGTGGATGTTCCAGCTGTTCGGACTGCATATGCGCAAGGTCTACAAGGACAAGAACGTGGAGGGCGGTATCGACCCGGTCGGTCTGGCAGATATCATGTGCATGAACACATTCATTGACAACAAGTGGGCAAAGTCCCTCGGCGCCACTGATGACGACATCAAGTCCGCCATCTTTGACTCCGTCAAGCTTTCCGTGGACGCCTTCAAGGGCAATGCGGAGCTGGTGGAAATGAAGAGCGAATAAACCGCATCTATTAAAGCCTGAATCCTGTTTCTGCAGGTTCGGGCTTTTTTCTTTGTTTACCCTCTTTTATTTTGCCGAAATGTGTAGTATAATGAGACAAGTTTGTAAAAGCAGGTGTTCAAAATGGTTCGTGACATGACCGAAGGGAAGCCCTCCTCGCTGATCCTTCGCTTCTGCCTGCCGCTGATGGCAGGAAATCTTTTTCAGCAGTTTTATAATATGGTGGACAGCATCATCGTCGGACGGTTCGTCGGCAAGGACGCACTCTCCGCCATGGGCTGTGTCGGCTCACTGCACTTTCTGGTGATCGGTTCCATCATCGGTCTGTGCACCGGATTTGCCATCCCCGTCTCCCAGTGCTTCGGCGCCAATGACTTTACAAAGATGCGCAAATTCATTGCGAATTTGGTCTACCTCTCTGCGGCCATCAGCGTATTTGTCTCTTTGCTGACATATTTCGGAACAGAATGGCTGCTGCGCATTTTGAATACGCCAGATTCGCTGATCCCGGACGCAAAAACATACATCTCCATTATCTTTCTCGGTATTCCCGCAACCGTACTGTACAACTCCGTGGCGTGTCTGATCCGTGCCGTGGGAGACAGCAAAACACCGCTGTACTTTCTGATCTTCTCTTCGGTCATCAATATCGGTCTTGACCTGCTGTTCGTCATACAGTTCGGCATGGGCGTGATGGGCGTGGCGGTCGCCACAGTCATTGCGCAGGCGTTGTCCGGGATCCTGTGTCTGTACTACATTCACCGCAGTTTCCCCCTTTTACACCTGCAAAAAGGCGATATGCGTCCGAACGCAGAATGCTGTCAAAAGCTTCTGTATGCCGGTTTACCTATGGCACTGCAATTCTCCATCACGGCTATCGGCTCCGTCATGCTGCAATCCTGCGTCAATGAGTTGGGCTCCGACGCCATTGCCGCCATGACGATCGCCGGCAAAACACAGCTGATCATTGTGCTTCCGGCGGAAACGATCGGTCTGACGCTGGCGACATTTTGCGGACAAAATCTCGGCGCAAAACGGGTGGATCGCATCTCGCAGGGAACGAGAAACGGTCTTTGCATGGCGTTCATCTATTCCGTGATCGGTGCCGTCATTGCCCGATGCTTCGGTCGATACATCATGATGCTGTTTGTCAGCGCAAGTGAAACCGTCGTTTTGGACTACGGTATGCAGTTCCTGCGTATCAACAGCGCACTCTATGCCGTTTTGGTCATTATCTTTGTTCTGCGTAACGCCTTGCAAGGTATGGGATTCAGCATTCCCGCCATGACAGCCGGTCTGTTCGAGCTGATTGCCCGCGGTACCGTCGGCTTCGTCTTTGTCCGCCGATTCGGCTATGCGGCGGCCTGCTGGGCAAATCCCGCCGCGTGGTTTGCCGCAGACCTTTTCCTGATCCCCATGTATCTGTACGTCATGCACAAGTTTAAAACTGTCCCGGATTTCCTGCGGATCCGCTCTGAAAAATCGTATGAATAAAGCCATCATTTTGCAAAACGGACAACAACATATCCGTTATTTTGAAGCGCCGTGCCTTTTGTCGGAACTGCTGACGGACTTTTCCGTTGCGCACCCCTGCGGCGGAAAAGGAACGTGCAGAAAGTGCCGCGCAGAGGCAGTCGGCGCACTGTCCGACCCGACAGCCGCAGAAAGCGCTGTCCTCGGAGGCAATGTCCGTCTGTGCTGTCAAACACTTGCATTGGGAGACGTCACCATCACACTGCCGGACACAAAAATGTGGAACAAAAGTACCGCGTCCAGTCACCTTGCCGCGGTGCATCCCTTAGGCAAAAAATTCGGCTTTGTGGTCGATCTCGGTACAACTACAGTCAGCGTTTCTTTGTATGACCAAACCACGGCAAAACTGTGTGTGCAGACGGTTTTCCCAAACCCGCAGTCCGCGTTCGGCGCCGATGTCCTCTCCCGACTGCACGCAGCGATGCACGGCAAAGCGCTGCTCTTGTCGCAGTCTGTTCAAAGATCGCTTCATGCCGCTTGCTCTGATCTTTTGCGAAATACAGGTCTATCCTCCTCTGATGTGGACGCCGCTGTCCTGACCGGCAACACAGCGATGCTGTACCTGCTTTTTGAGCAGTCACCGGCTTGCATCAGCGTCTCCCCTTTCCGCTGTGAAACACGGTTCGGAGACTTTTACGATACGGATTTTCTGCCCCTGTGTGCCGGGGTGAAGGTGTTTGTCCCGCCTTGTATTTCCGCCTTTTTGGGCGCCGATATTTTGACCGCCAGCCTCGCAAGCCATGTTTGGGACGAGGGCGTTCATCTGCTCGCCGACCTCGGTACCAACGGCGAAATTCTTCTGCAAAAAGACGGGGATGTGCTGGGCTGTTCCTGTGCGGCAGGTCCTGCCTTTGAGGGCGCTGGACTGGAGTGCGGTATGCCTGCCGTAGACGGCGCCATCGAATCGGTGAAGCTGTTTGGCGGCAAACTTTTGCCTACGGTACACAGCAATACAAAAGCAACGGGCATTTGCGGCTCCGGTCTGATTGATCTCATCGCCTGTCTGCGCAAAAAGCGCATCCTTACATCGGACGGGTTGCTCACCTGCGGCGACCGATACATCATAGACGGCACCGATGTCTATCTCACACAAGCAGACATTCGTGCGTTTCAGCTTTCCAAATCCGCCATGCGTACCGGCATGGATCTACTGCTGCGGGAAGCCGATGTGCAAAAGCCGGATCATGCACAGATCGCCGGAACCTTCGGCACACATCTGTCCCTGCGATCTGCCAAAGCGGTCGGTCTGCTGGCGGATTTCCCCGAAAATTCAGTTTCCGCTATTGGCAATGCAGCAGCCACAGGTGCGGCCATGCTGCTGTTGGACAACCAACGGATACGGGATTGCGCCGAAAAAAGCACAAAAATCCGCACGGTTCAGCTGACCGAACACAAGGATTTCAACGACCTTCTTTTGCAAAACCTAACCCTATAAACGGAGGCTATTTATGGAAATGTGCAAGCTGTTGGATGCACTGCATATGGGCGATGGCACACGGCCGGACTATGACTGTGCAAATGATACATGGATGCGGTTATATGAAAATGCGGATATATCTGATTTTTATACCGCTGTCGAGAATGCAAAGAAGCTCGGATTCACCATCTTTGCCGAAACCACGCTGGAAAACAATATCTATGTGACACTGCGCAAGGACAGCGTTCAGATGCATATCTATTTCTGCCCCGCTGAAAATGCACTTCGTGTGATTGCCGACCCGTTCAGCGTCCCCTATGAGACAGAACCGCCGAAAATACAGCACAAGTGCCAGACGAAGCTTTGGCAGTTTGAAACGGATCACACCTACATCGACTGCGGGATGTGCTATATATTTCAATGTGCCGACCACAGCTTTTTTGTCATCGACAGCGGTCATTTTTTGCAGATCAACGACCACGCCCGGATATACCGCTTTATGCGTGAACGAACGCCCGCAGGGGAAAAGGTTGTCATCAGCGGTTGGTTTATTACCCACGCACATGACGACCATGTCTGCCAGTTTATGAAGTTTTTACAGGAGCGTCATGCGGATGTGCAGATCGAAAAGCTGTACTTCAACTATGTGCGGGACGATGGCGCAGACAGCCACTATTGGAAAGAAAGCAACAAAAAGATCATGCGTGACTTTCTGAAAACGGCCCTTGAAAGCGGCATCCCCATCGTCAAACTGCACGCTGGACAACGCTTTTATGTACGGGATCTGTGTTTGGATGTGCTGTGCACACACGAGGATGTTTACCCCGGCAGTTTGGAAAACTACAACGACTCCTCAACGGTGCTGATGATTACGGCCGGCGGCAGTAAAATTTGTATTCCGGGCGATGCCGGCGCCGAGGAAAGTGAAATTCTGACCACCCGTTTTTCCGAAAAAACGCTTTCCTGCGATGTGATGCAGGCGGCGCATCACGGACATTTCGGGTGCTCTGCAAAATTTTATAAAGCGGCAAACGCAAAAATCATTCTCTTCCCCAACACACAGATCATTTTTGACGAGGACTGGGGTCGATACGAAGCGAACCGCGTCGCCTGCGCTTTGGCAGAGGAATACTACATTTCCTCCAACGGTACGGTGGAGATTCCCCTGCCCTATACACCCGGCACCGTCAGAGAACTGCCGGACGAAACCTTTGAAAACTTTGACCGTATTCAGGCACTTTGGGGGTATACCTATTCCGCAGAAAGAAAGCAGCAGCTGTTTGACCATTTTTTGCAGCGAAGCGGTCTGCCGCCCATGTCCGAAATCGAGCCGTGAAGCAGGTTTCGGATTGGCACTTGCACTGGGGCGACACTTGTGATAAAATGTTGAAAAAGAAAGAATAAGGGGATAAAAAGAAATGGGTACAGTCGGAAAAGTTTATGCCGTCATTCTGGCCGGCGGTTCTGGCACGAGAATGCATTCCGCCATGCCGAAGCAGTTTTTGCATCTGGGCGGTATGCCGATCTTTATCCACTCTGTCAAAACGCTTCTTGCGCAGGAAAGAGTTTGTCAGCTTTGGATCGGCTCCAACG
The DNA here is from genome assembly GCA_051881715.1 of Acutalibacteraceae bacterium. Lineage (GTDB taxonomy): Bacteria > Bacillota > Clostridia > Oscillospirales > Acutalibacteraceae > UBA1425. Next base: position 22,007 of record JBJEQK010000135.1, on the reverse strand, counting down.
GCGATTGGCTGGAGCTTGCCAAGGAGCAGGTTTCCGAATTCTGCGGCGACGATCCGCGCATCCATCTGTGCGAGGGCGGCGCAGATCGGGAGGGTACACTTCTGAACACGCTTACCGCCATCTGCCAAAACAACACGATCGAGGAAGATGACATTGTCCTGATTCATGATGCGGTGCGTCCCTTTGCCACACAGCGCATTATCCGCGATGTGATTCACGAAATGCAGTTTTGCGATGTCTGCAACACGGTTATTCCCGTCAATGACACGATCGTCCAGTCAGCGGACGGACAGGTGATCTCCGGGATGCCCAGACGCAGCGAACTTTTTGCCGGGCAAAGTCCGCAGGGCTTTCGGATCCATGCGCTTTTGCACGCCTTCGAAAATCTTGACGCAGAAACACGCAAACAGCTGACGGAAACGACGATGGTCTGCTATAAGAGCGGTATGCCCATCCACATCGTCCGCGGTGAATTCTTTAATTTCAAAATCACCACGCCCTATGATCTTGAAGTTGCCAGTCATATTTTGGACTTTGTGGAAGAACAAAGACGTTTGGATTAAAAAAAGACAAAAGCGATGCCTTTCGGAAGAGGAAAGACATCGCTTTATTTATTGAAAACAGAAACTTATTGCAGTTCCCGAATCCCCGTGTGCAGACTGCTCTTGATGGCCTGCAGGGTGGAATCCAGATCAGCCTTCACTACCAGCAAGGAGATATCGCTCTCCGAGGTGGTGATCATGCGGATATCGGTATGCACCTTTGACGCTGCGGAAAATACTTTTGCCGCATAGCCGGGCAAGCCGTTCATTTCCGGATCCATGACGCTGATTTTGCAGTTGCCGGAGCTGACAGAAATTTTCAAATCAGGGTTGATCTCCCGCAGCTCTGCGCTGATTTGCAGAATACCGCCGAAGTCGTCGTCATCCACCGTGAATGACAAGCTGGAATGCTGTCCGTTGGGCGGTGTTTGCGAGATCATATCCACGTCGATCCCCGCCTGTGCGATCCTGCGAAAGATCAGGGAGATCATGTCCATGTTTGCGGGAGAATCGTGAAACGAGATCAGTGTTACATCTTCCTTGACAGAAATTTCAAACATGAAAATCAATCCTTTACTAAGTCATGCATCGTGTACATTCCGCTGGGTTTGTTCTGCAAAAATACGGCGGCATTGATTGCGCCGGAGGCGAAAACCGCCTTGCTGCCCGCACTGTGGGACAGACGAATCACCTCGTCCGTACCGGCAAAAATAATCTCATGCTCGCCTACGATCGTCCCGCCGCGCACGGCATGAATGCCGATCTCGTTTTGTGAACGTTTTTCCCGCTTTTCGTGACGGTCATAAACGTATTGCGGCTTTTCATCGAGAACCGACGAGATCTCATTTGCCAGCATCAACGCAGTACCGCTGGGTGCGTCAATTTTCTTGTTGTGGTGCATCTCCACGATTTCAATATCGTAGCCGTTTCCAAGCACCTTTGCTGCTGTTTTGGCAAGCTCGGACAAGAGGTTGATGCCCAAAGACATATTGGCAGAAAAGAAAACAGGTATTCTTTCAGACGCCTTGTGGATCAGGTGGATTTGCTCCTGAGAATAACCCGTTGTGGACAGAACCGCCGGAAGGTTTTCTTTTACGGCGTACTCCAAAACGCCGGGCAGTGCAGAGGGATGGGAAAAATCCACAATCACGTCTGCCGGCACATCCACCTTGGACGGCGCGGAAAAAATCGGGAAATCCGCCGTCCCTTCGGAAATATCGACGCCCGCCACAATCATGCAGTCGTCCCGCTCGGAAACGATCTGGGCGATCATCCTGCCCATTTTGCCCAAAGCACCGCAAAGAATAATTCTAACCATACTTTTTCACATCCGTAAGTTTAAGCGACTCCACACTGCTCAGCTGTGGGCTATCGCTTTTTATATTAAATAAGACCGTGCGCCGACAAAGCTTTGCGCAAGATCTCCCGTTTGCCGGACGACATGGGCGCCAGCGGCATACGGCAGGCGCCGACCTGCCAGCCCATCATGTTCATCGCTTCCTTGACAGGAACGGGATTTACATCGACAAACAGCGCCTTGCAAAGATCCAGCCATTCCAGCTGCAATTTAGCGCTCTTGGCAGCGTCTCCTGCCAGATAGGAGGCTGCAATATCATGCGCCGCCTTCGGCGCAACATGGGAGAGAACCGAGATCACACCCTTGCCGCCCAAGGACATAATGGGCGTAATTTGGTCGTCGTTGCCGGAATATACGGAGAGTTCCTCCCCGCAAAGCGCCATCGTTGCAGCGATCTGGGAAATGTCGCCGCAAGCCTCCTTGGTTGCCACGATATTGGGGATTTTGGACAACTCCAGATATGTTTCCGGCAGGATATTCATTCCCGTTCTGGAGGGAATGTTGTACAAAATGACCGGGGCGCTGACACGCTCGGTGATAAATCGGTAATGGCGGACAAGCCCCTCCTGCGAGGTTTTGTTGTAATATGGCGTAACCATTAAAAGACCGTCGGCGCCGCAGTGCTCCGCCTCGTTGGACAGACGAACCGTATACTCGGTATCGTTGCTTCCCGTTCCGGCGATAACCGGGACACGACCTGCCGCACAGGAAACCGCATGACGGATCACGCCGACGTGTTCTTCATGTAAAAGCGTGGATTTCTCACCCGTTGTTCCGCACACAATGATGGCATCGGTACCATTCTCAATTTGGTATTCCACGATCTGCTCAAGCTTTTGAAAGTCCACCTTGTTATTGTCGTCAAAAGGTGTAATGATCGCAATGCCTGCGCCTGTAAAAAGAACCTTTTTCATGGTTTCAGCTCCATTCAAAGCATTCTGTTATCAGTCCATGTAACCCTGTGCGCAAAGCTGTTCTGCAAGCAGTACTGCGCCGCCGGCAGCGCCGCGCAGTGTGTTGTGGGACAGACAAACAAACTTGTAGTCGTACTGCGTATCCTCACGCAGACGGCCGACGGAAACCGCCATGCCGCCCTCCAAGCCGCGGTTCAGCTTGGTCTGGGGCATATTGTCCTCCTCGAAATAGTTCAGGAAGTGCTCCGGTGCGTGGGGAAGTTTTTGCTCCTGGGGATAGCCTTTGAAGTTTTTCCAGATTTCCTTGATCTCATCCATGGTAGGCTTTTTCTCAAAGCGCACAAACACAGCGCCCATATGCCCGTTGGAAACAGGGACGCGGATGCACTGTGCCGTGAAGTTGGGCGCCGTTGCGGAAACGATCTTGTTGCCCTCGACCTTGCCCCAGATCTTCAGCGGCTCTTTTTCGCTCTTTTCCTCTTCGCCGCCGATATACGGAATCACGTTGTCCACCATCTCCGGCCAAGTCTCGAAGGTTTTGCCGGCGCCGGAAATGGCCTGATAGGTACAGACAAGAACATCTTTTACCCCGAATTTCTCGTGCAGCGGGAAAAGTGCGGGGACATAGCTCTGCAAAGAGCAGTTGGACTTGACAGCGATAAAGCCGCGCTTTGTACCCAGACGCTTGCGCTGTGCGGGGATGATCTCTGCGTGCTCGGGATTCAGCTCCGGGACGATCATGGGGACGTCATCCGTGAAGCGATGGGCGCTGTTGTTGGAGACTACGGGGCATTCCGCCTTGGCGTACGCTTCCTCCAGCGCCTTGATCTCATCCTTTTTCATATCGACGGCGCAAAATACAAAATCCACAGCCGAAGCGATTTCCTGAATGTCGTCTGTTGCGCTCTTGATGACAAAATCTGCCATGCTCTCGGGAATGGGCGTATCCATACACCAGCGGCTGCCGACCGCCTCACGATATGTCTTGCCTGCGCTGCGGGAACTGGCCGCAAGTACCGTTACGTCAAACCACGGATGTCCGTCCAGCAAAGTGGCAAAGCGCTGACCGACCATGCCGGTTGCGCCGATAATTCCAACCTTATACTTTTTCATTTTTTCTCATCCTTTCTCGTTTCGGGGCTTCGTTTTAAATTATGCCCGAAAAATGTAAAAAGTGCTTGTAATCTCCGAACTTTTCCTCTATAATAGAAAAATGATGGAGAATTCAATTCCGCATTCTTTAAATACGTATTTTATCATAAGGGATAGATATTGTCAAATCTTTTTCCGCAAAAAACAAGAGGTATTCGATGAAAAAAAGCGATTTCTTCTACGATCTGCCGCCTGCACAGATCGCACAGCATCCCGTCACGCCGAGAGACAGCTCCCGCCTGATGGTTCTGAACCGGCAAAGCGGCGAGATCGAACATAAAATTTTCCGAGATATTGAGTCCCTGCTGACATCAAAGGACTGCCTGATTCTGAACGACACCAAGGTTCTGCCGGCGCGGCTTTTCGGCATCCGCGAGGGAACGGGCGCTAAGGTGGAGTTTCTTCTTTTAAAACAGCGGTCCGCTGATACATGGGAAGCGCTGGCAGGTCCCGGAAAAAAAGCCAAGCCCGGAACGGTTTTTGACTTCAACGGGCGAATGAAAGGCACTGTTTTGGAGGCTTTGGACAACGGCAACCGCATCGTGCAGTTTCAGTTTACCGGCAATTTCTTTGCCCTGCTGGATGAGATCGGCGAGCTTCCCCTGCCCCACTATATCACAGAGGAGCTGGAGGACAAGGAGCGGTACCAAACCGTGTACGCCCAAGTGCTCGGCTCCGCTGCGGCGCCGACAGCGGGTCTGCATTTCACGCCGGAGCTTCTGGACAGACTTCGTCAAATGGGCGTCAAAATCGGTTTTGTAACCCTGCACGTGGGTTTGGGCACCTTCCGCCCTGTCAAAACGGACAACATCGAGGAACATCATATGCACTCGGAATTCTATTCCGTCCCCGAAGAAACAGCGCAGATCATCCGCGATACTAAGAAAAACGGCGGACGGGTGATTGCGGTGGGCACCACCTGCTGTCGGACACTGGAATCGGTTTGCAAACAAACAGGTCAGGTCTGCGCACACAGCGACAATACAGATATATTCATTTACCCCGGCTATACATTCCAATGTATTGACGGGCTGATTACCAATTTTCACCTGCCGGAGAGCACATTGATCATGCTTGTCAGCGCTTTTTGCGGCTACGAAAATACCATGCACGCCTATGATGTTGCGGTCAAAGAGGGGTACCGCTTCTTTTCTCTGGGCGACGCCATGTGCATTCTTTGAGAAAGGAACAAATTAGATCGCCAAAGGGGGGCGATCTGCGAAGCCGAATTTATGTATAATGCCTTTGAATCCGTTACAATTTTTATCTTAGCATCCACGGAAACACAACTGCTGCAGGATACCATTGAACAGACAATAGAATCCTGCCCGGACGCTTTTTTATCTAAAATCGTTGTGGTTTTGCCATCTGTCGAATGTCCAAGCTATATACAAATGCAGGAAATTTTAAAGCAGGACGCCACTAAAAAAATATCCATTTACATCCAAAAAAACCGCGGGATTGATATGTGTCTTGCGGAGCTGCCTGCGCTTGTAACCGGCTCGCACTTTTTGTTTATGGCAGCAGACATGGAGATGGATCCGCATATTATACGCACATTTGTGGAAAAAGCGCAGCTTCACCCCCGCCGCATCATTGCCGCATCCAAATGGATGGACGGTTCCACAGTGATCGGGTACGGCACCCTCCGAAAGTTTTGCAGCCGCGCTTTGAATTGGATGGCAGCACACCTGATCCAAAGCAAGGCAACGGATCTTTTTTCTTTTTTTCAAATCTATCCGATGGACGTGTATCAGGAAATGCATAATGAAGATCCACGGCGTTTTGGCTATGAATACACCCTTCGCCCTGTCCGATTCGGCGTTGAGTATGAGGAGATTCCGACAGTTTATCATAAACGCACGCAGGGCAAGACAAACTTTAATCTGTACGCACTGTTTCGGATCGCAGTCTTGTATTTGTTTGCAGCGGTTCGGGTGCGCAGAATGCCGATGAGGAAAAACGATGCACAATGAATGAGAGAAAAGACTGGGATCTGATTATTCTGACGGTTGGCAGCACTCTGCAACAAACCGTTTCAGAACGTCTGCTGTATGCCTGTGCAAGTCGTTTCGCACGGGAGGTTCGCATTTTGCCGGACGGAGAAATGGGCAGGCGTATCGGTTCCGGCGGCGCTGTTTTGCGCGCACTCTCTACACTTTCGGACAAGCCCCAAAAGGTGCTGATCATCAATTCGGGCGGCATGAGCAAGCGTGCGATACACTACGCTGTGCGCGGAAAAGCATTTGCAGATGTGCAGTACAAGGGACGTCAGACGACGCTTTTGGAGCTTATTTTGATGCAGTGCAGTTTCCTTGCCCCGCAGATCTCCTCCGGCGTCCTGATCAGCTGCAGCGATATCTGCGTGATGACGCAAAACTGTACGGCTCCATTCGATGAAAACATCGGCTTTTGTGTGCGCACCGATGTGGAAACTGGCACCCGTCACGGAGTAATGTTCGGCGATGCCCACGGCAGGCTGACCGACTATCTGCACAAACAAAGTGCCGAACGTCTGCGTGCGTTCGCTTCCGGGCAAGATGTGGCTGTGGATACAGGTATGATTTTCTTGCAGGACACGCTGGTATCTGCTTTGCAATCCGCCGCACGGGAGCCTGTGCTGTGTGAAGCCATGCAGACAGACGGTATGGAGCTCAATTTCTATGAGGATATCGTATATCTTTTAAGTGCGAACAAGGACAAGCAAGCCTATCTGCGGGATGCTTCGTCACCAATACATCTGGCGATTCGGAAAATGCTGTGGGATCGCCTGCAAGACTTTTCTTTACGCATCTGCACCGTGGATTCCTCGGAATTTCTCCACTTCGGCACACTGGAGGAGTCACGGCACAATATTTTGGCGCTCGCCGAACAAGAAACGGTACAAATCAACACATCTGTGGATGACCGTACCATGCTCGGGAGCGGAACGGTACTGACAAACGTACAGCTGCAAAACTGTACCGTGGGCAAGAACTGTATGCTCAACGACATCTCTTTGCACGATACCGCTGTTGCGGATGATCTTTCCGTTTGCGGCATCCGCTTGCAGGAGGGCGCCTGCGTCGCCATCGTTTGTCCGATCACGGAAAATCCGAAACTACCCCACAACGGTATACCGCTGTGGGAAACGCCTCGTTTCTATAAAGGGAAAAATTTTCAGGAATCGTATGAAAAATGGCTTCGCCAAAGTAACGAGCCAACCTACAGCTTGGCCTTCTGCACGGAAAACGCCGACTCGTCCTATCCATCCGACTGGGCGCAATATCTGCGGGACATGGCCTTGTACCGTGAGGATACGCTCTACAGCTCATACAGAAAAAACACTCTCTCCGCATTTTACAAAACATACAAGCCTCTTTCACACCTAATCTTTGCGAAAAAGAAATCGCGCATATGCTTGCCCGTGCGCATCAATCTTTCCGGCACATGGACGGACGCACTGCCCTACTGCATTGACCACGGCGGCGAAGTGATCAATGCGGCCGTGACGGTACAGGATGTTCTGCCCGTTCAGGTGGAAGTGGAAAGACTGGAAGAACCGATCCTCCTTTTGCAGGACGAAGATGCTTCCGTACAGTTTACTGCAGACGAATGGAGACAAACACCTCGGATGACCGATCTCGGTCGGTTTAATCTGCATCTTGCGGCACTGGAAATCTTCGGCATTTCAGCCGATACTGCACTGACCGGCGGTTTGCGCTTATCCACAAGCGTTGTGGGACTGGCACCCGGTTCCGGGCTCGGAATCAGCAGTATTCTTTTGAGCGGCTGTTTTCTCGCGCTGGATCGGTTGTTCGGCAAAGGGCTGTCCTATGACGATATTTTCCGCATGGTCTTTGTGGCAGAGCAGAAAATGCAAACCGGCGGCGGCTGGCAGGATCAGGTCGGCGGCATAATTCCGGGAGTCAAGCGAACCGCCTCCCGTCCCGGCTATAGTCAGGCGCTGTCCGTGCAAACCATTCCGCTTCTGCCACGGTTATCGGCGCTGTTTGCCGACAGACTGTGCTTGCTGCATACGGGAAAGCGCCATTTCGGACGCTTTATCGTAAACGACGTAATGCACCGCTACCTGAGCGGCGACGCGGCAACCGTATCGGGTTTGGATGCGCTGAAAGCGCTGAACCGTGAGATGGCGGATTGCATCGCCCAAGACCGGGAGGATGGTTTTACATCGTGTCTGAACCGGCATTGGTCGATTCTAAAAACCCTGTCCCCGCTGATTACGAACGAGGATATGGAACACATGGCGCTGCTTTGCGAATCGGTGTGCAGTGCCGTCAGCATCTGCGGCGCAGGCGGCGGCGGATATTTTCTCGTCTGCCTGCGTGAGGGAAAAACAGCGGAAGATCTGCGGCGCCTTGTCTGTGCACATTTGCCGCATCTTTCCGCCGAGTGCGTGAAGTCCATCACCCTATGGAACCAATCACATTTCATTTCTGAGGAGGAAACCACACAATGATCCGTGCGAACAACAAGCTGTCCGCTTTTCTGGAAAAACGAAAGCGAAACCACTTCCTGTTTTATTTCGTTCCGTTTGTCGCTCTGTCTATACCGCTTATATATATTCTGCTGACAGGCGGCATACGATTCGACGAAGAGTACTACAGCATGCTTTATTTGCTCAACTACGACCACGGCTTCCTCGCCAGAGGTTTGGTGGGCGAAATCCTCACCCATCTCGTCGGTGTCGTCACTCCCGAAGTGCAAAGAACGACAATTTTGGTTTTCACAGGGCTGTGGGTCGTCGGCGCTTCCCTGTGTATCGGTCGAGCCCTGTGCAAGTGTGATACGGACACAGACCGCTTTTCCCTGACGGCGTTTTTGCTTTTGTTTCTATGTCTGATGTCGTTTACCACAGGCACATACTACTACGACGATAAGTTGGACAAGCTCCTTTGGGCACTTACATTTTTCTCGGTATTCTGTACAGGCAATCGGATTCTTCGCTGCATTCTCGTCCCGATTCTGTCCCTCGCAGCAATGCTTGTCAACCCCGTCTACTTTTTCACGGCGATGCCGCTGATTGCCATCATTATGTTTGATAAGTTTCAAAAGCAGCGCTATTCCGCCGCCGAAGGCATTGCAACGATCGGCACCTTCACGCTTTGCGGATTTTTGGGTATGTATGTGTCCTATGCACAAGCACATCTCGGCTTCTCCTCACCGGATGAATTCCTTGACTTCTACTTCGCAAAATCCGCTGTTCCGCTCAAACCCGAAGTACGAGAGCATTTCAGAGTCTGGATCGTCGAGTACTTCGCTGAATCTCCTGCCGATCTGCTGCGCAAGCTCTACAACATCAACGGTGTACAGTGGGAAGGCAGAACGACCACGATTTTGACGACACTCTTTGTGGCCGTGCCCATTCTCACGGTTTTCATTTGGTTCTGGGTTCACACCATCAAAAATGAAACGAACAAATTCCGCAAGTTTATCTTTGCCCTGTGCCCGCTTTCGCTCCTGCTGCTCGTCCCGACCATCATTCTTTCTTGGGAAGCGGAAAAATACTACGGCAGTGCCATTTTGGTTCATTTGAGCCTGCTGATCTATTTTATCGGCGAAAAGGATCCGGCCGTTTACGCCACACTCGATAAAATCAAAAACATTGTTCGCGAAAAACCGATCCTACTTCCCGCATTCTTCGGCTGTTATGCGGCGATCTTTATGGTGATATAATATGGAAAAGACGAAAAAAGCTTTCATTCAACCCCAAGAAAACAAGCGTTCGGTCGGCACATTTCTGTTCGTGTTTGTTTTTTTGCTGATCAAATACTTAGCGTTCTCCGACATCATAAAAATCTCTTTCCCATGGTTCGGCATGGACAAGCTTTTTGAAAGTCCAAAGAGCATCGCCTTCCTTGTGCTTGCACTTTGTCTGGTGTTTCTCTACACTATTTTGCTCCATCGGCTGCAAAGAAGGCTGCAAAACGCCTTCCTTTTGCTCGCACTGCTCGTGGCTGATCCGTTTATTCCGCTGTGTTTTTGCACACTTCGCTCTCTCATTATCGGCGTTGCTCTCGTTGTTTTGCTCCTGTTGTTCCCGCACATAAACTTCAAAACGGGCGTTATACTCACCGGGATCTTCACCTTTTTGACGGCGTTTCTCGATCCGTTTGCCGGATTCGGCCTGCTGTCCGTTGCCGTCTTTGCGCCGTACATCTACTACTGTCTGCTCGACAAATCCGCAAAGGGCGACATCCTGTTCTGCATCCCGCCCCTGACTGCGCTGGGCGGCATTCTTGTGGAGTGTTTTGCGGCAAGCTTCTGCGTTAAAATCAACAATCTTTTGTATTCCGGTCTCGATATTCGCCTTGCGGCAAACAGAACCGTTTTGTTTGTGTTCCTGGCAGTTCTTGTCGTCCTGGAGATCCTGTTTTTCCGTGCGTGCCTTCGTTCCCGCTCCATGCAGGGAAACGGCGGCGTCCTTGCGCTGTGCATTACACTGTGCGCATTGCCCATTGTCGGCTTCGTTCTGCAAAAAGGATTGCTCAGTTTTTCCACGCTGACCCTGTCCTTTTCTCTGTCGATACTGCTTCTGCGCCAAGCGGGCGTGGAGCCGGCAAAAAAAATTGCCGACAATCAAAACATCCCGCTTGCCCTGCTGCTGATGCTGTTTTTGTCTGCGCTATGCAAGCCGCTGTTTATAAACGGGACGGAACTTCTGAGCGCAATGGTGGAATTCGCCCCCTGACCGATTTCCGGGCAGAGCAAACCCCTTTCGATAGTGCATCTACCGAAAGGGGTATTTTGTTTATTCGCCCAAATCTTCAGGGTAGGATACCCGGTTGATCTTGCTCATCGTTTTACCCATGTATCTGCCATACCACAGGTTTTTGCGCGCATACTCAGCCCACGATTTCTTTTGCGGTTTTGAAAACTCAACGTCCATTTGACGCTTTTGAGGATTGCAGTATTGTCTGTCATACAAGTTATCAAAGTAGTCTTTCCAGTCATAGAGGAACGTGAAGCTGGTCTGGCTTTTTTCCGGCAAACTGATACTCTCTTTTTGATAGCGCATAACATCCTCCAGCGCCTCATCCACATCGTACGTATTGTTCAGGAAGGAATAGGCCTCTTTGTAAAACTCGTCAATATCCGTAACACAGCAAAGAAACAGTCCTTCCTCAAACGGCCAATAGCTGTCGCCGAATCGAGGATCGCTAAACGAAAGATCGCTTTCCTCTGCGAGAAATGGTTTTATGGATGCACACACATAGTCGAAATTCTTTTTAATATAATGACTTTCCGTCTCGATCCACTGATACAGAGAAAGATAGAAGTCCTTATAGGAGATGTCTCGCGCTTTGCGCAGATACACAGCCACATACCGAAGCAAACCAAGGCAGTGGAAGCTTTGTACACAAATCGAGATGCGCAGTGCTTTTTCCCACTCTTCAACAGACATCGTGTTGGTTGATACAACGATTTCCGAGCGAGATCCCGGTCCGATCCCCGTACTGACTTTGCCGTGATTCAAACAAAGATGAGAGCGAATAGTGCGGACATTGTACTTTTCTATCATCTCTTTGGAGCTATACGGAGAGTTGGGTAACAGCTCGCATCGAAATACATTGATGAGGTTATGCTGACCGGATTCAATGACTTGGAACAGTCCGTGGCAAAAGCTTTCCAATGTCTCCTCAGGGAAGCCGAGAATCAAGTCGGTATAGGTAGAAATTCCACTTTGTCGATAGGAGCGATACAGGGATTCAATATCCTTTATTCCCATATTCTCTCTGCCTATTGCCTTTAACACTTTCGGCGACATAGCCTGTACGGCAATGGTCACCGCCTTATTCAAGTTTGCTGCACGCATCTTTTTGTTAATCCGCATTGTACGCTCATCTTTATTCTTTGTTGCCTGTGATTCAAATTTCTGCGGATAACCGTACTGTTTTTTCAGTTCAATCATGTAGTCTGCGAACATTTCATCTCTGTCAAACATTCCAAAATTGGAATCTGCACAGTAGCAGTAACAAATCGAATGCTTCGCCATCCAAAGAATTTCCCCTTTGACCTTTTCCTCAGGGAACTTCAACACTTTTTTATGACCATGACCCCAATAGCAATATATACAACTATATGGACAACCCCGGTTTGTTTCCAGCACGGTATCAAACTGTATGCCCTGATATTGCGGATCCTCAAGGATACTGTCAAAGTATCCGAGGATATAGGGCGACGGATAATTCTCGAGAGACGTCGGCATGGATCTGGGTGTTTTACGAAGCGTGTCGCCGTCTCGGAAGGCAATATTGTGAACCGTTGAAAGGTCGTCTGCGTCTCGAAGGGCGCGCAAAAGATTGCAGGTCGTCTCCTCTCCCTCGCCGAACGAAAGAATATCCACAAACGCATTCTCGTTCAAAAGAGACATATCCTCTGAGACTTGCGGTCCGCCGAATACAATGATACATTCCGGCCACTTCTGTTTGACCGCTTGCGCAAGGCGAAGGTTAAACTCCACATTCCACACATAACTTGAAAAGGCGACCATATACGGGTCTTCTAAATCCCGAATGATATCCTGCACAGGCAACTGCTGAAAAATGAATTGTCCGAGGTGATAATGCTCTCGGATATCCTCATACTGAAACGAATACGCGGCGATGGCTCCGACAGCATAGGGTAAATAGACTGACTGATAAAGCATATGGCTCGCCTGTACGAAATATATATTTTTCATTCGACTGCCTCCTATTGAAAACTGTTTTTCTGCGATTAGGTCATCACAAAAATGGTGATCTATTGCAGATATCGAATATCCGAAATGATATTTTTACCGCCCTTTCTGCCGTACCAAATCGTCTTTTCCGCATATTCCTCCAAGTCCTGCGAAACATCCGACGCATCCAAACAGATGCGTTTCTGCGCCTTGCGCAGCGGTTCGTACCCCTTGGCATAGATTTTGGAGAAAAACGCATAGAAGTCGTATTGCAGATCCAGCGTAATGCTGCGTGTATAGGGCGTTTTCACAACGGCTTTCTGATAGCGAAGCAGATCGCAAAACAGATCGTTGTCCTCAAAATATGCGCCGAGGAAATCCGCAAGCTCTGTATAGAAGGTTTCGTATTCCAAAATGATATTCAGAAATACGCCCTCCTCCAGCGGCCATGTAAGCTTGCCGAACTGCGGGATAGTACAGGTCAAAGAACCGCCGCCGTTCAAAATTTCGGTATATTTGTCAAACAGCCAGCGGCGCTGTTGGCCGAGAACGCTCTCGGGGTTGTCCTCGGCCCATGCAATCAGCGACTCATAAAAGTCCATATATTGCACATTCTTTTCGTAGTACAGATAAATGGCGATACACTGCAACAGTCCGAGATTGTGAAATGTGCGGACAAAGACGGAAAGAATGTTGCACCGGATCCACATTTCCGGCGTCATGCTGCACGTGGAAACCACAATGTCCGAATACTCCCGAATCGCCTGTGCATCGGGGACGACATGGTACTGGTGCTGTTCCGTGCGCACGGAGCGGATGTTGTATTTTTCAATATAAGCGGGGTCGCTCATGATCGAGTTTTTCAAAAGTTCGCAGTTGAAAAAGTTGATCGCCATATGCTGCCCGCATTCCAAAAGATCCTCGATGCCGTCGCGGAACGTCTCGTAGGATTCCCCGGGCAAACCGAGAATGATCTCCGAATATGCCGGGATCCCGTTGCTGTTATAGAGCGTCATCAGCTCGTTGAATTTTTCCAGAGGCATATTTTTGCGATAGATATTGTCCAGCACCGACTGCGTCATGGACTGGAAGGAGAGCGTTGCGCCCTTGCTCATGCCGGAATCGTTGATCCGCTTGTTGATGCGGAAAACTGTCTGCGGGTTGTTTTTGGAATAGGTCGCCTGAAACTTTTGCGGATATCCGGTCTGCTCATGCTTTTGGATCATGTAGTCGATAAATTCTTCGTCACGGGCAAACAGACCAAAGTTTGCGTCCGAGCAGTAGCAGTACTCGATTTTGTGTTCGCTCATCCAGTCGATCTCCGCCTTGACCATGGCGGTGTCAAACTGCTTGACCTTAGATTTGATATTGCCCCAGTCGCAGAACGCACAGCGATTCGGACAGCCGCGGTTGGTCTCCAAAATAGCGGAGAATTCCAGTGTCTCCTTTTCGACCAGCTCGTCAAAATAGCCGCGCAAATACGGCGACACCCGTTCGGGAATCGCAGTAACGGCACGTTCGGTTCGGCACACGGCACCTTCTCGCCGGTACATCAATCCCGGAATATCCTGTAAATCGGCATCACCGTTGAGATACAGTAGAAGCTGCAAAAAGCTGTCCTCTCCCTCGCCGAGAATCACATAGTCACAGAAATCAGACAGCAGTGCTTCGTCCTTTTCGCTGACCTGATGCCCTCCGAAAACAATCTGACAGTCGGGAAAAGCTTTTTTTACAGCCGATGCAAGCGTCTTGTTGTATTCAAAGTTCCAGACGTAGCAGGAAAAGCCGACCAAAAACGGGTTGTCCATGGAGGACACGACAGAAGCGATGTCCGTTTTTTTATAAATAAAGGAACGGAAAGCGTAGTTTTCCCGAACTGTTTCATTTTCAAAAGCGTATGCAATCAAAGAGCCTGCCGCATAGGGAAAGTAGATGGAATTCCCATACTGCGAATTCGGCTGAACCATGTATATATTTTTCACCGAAATCACCCCAATTCCAATTCGGCTTCGATCTTATTGGGCGCACTGGAGAACATCATGCGGCAATTTCGCCGACCGTACCAGATGATCTCCTTGGCATACTCTTCCCAATCCTTTGTACAGAACGGGGAAGAAAAGGCATAGCGAACACTTTTTTGCACAAGCGGCCGATGGCTATTGACCAGAACAGCGTCGAAATAATCGTAGAAATCATAGTCGAACGCGGCGCTGAACTTCGGCTTACCGGGCTTCAAAATGACCGCTCGCTGGTAGTCTGTCAGCGACCGCAGCAGCTGTTCGTCGTCGATATACCGCCGCAGGAACGCTGTCATCTCCTCGTAGAACGTGGGCTCATGGTACAGACACAGCAGAAACACTGCCTCCTCCAGCGGATAAGTGATTGGACCGAATACATCGTTCTGGTAGGTTAGTCCCCCTTTTCCGTCCACGAACCGATGCAGTGTTTCGGAAACAGTGTCAAAGAAAGAGCGGCAAAGCACGGTTTCGGTCTGAATGAAATGATACAGCGCCGAGTAAAAATCAAAATAGGAGATGCCACATTCCATGCGCACATACATGGCGGCACACTGCATGAGACCGAAATGATGCAGACTTTGCACGAATACGGAGAAAAGATTGGCTTCGATCCAATCCTGCGTACTCATGGAATAGGTACCCACAACGATGCTCGATTTGCCCGAAAGGACATCATCCATCTTTTGGCAGTGGTACTGGTTGAGCGCTGTGGAGATCGTTTGAATCTGAAACTTTTGCATGGTTTGCGGCTCACTCAAGCGGGAATTCGGCAAAAGCTCACAGTAATAGGCACTCACAGAGCTGTGCTGTCCCCACTCCAAAAGCTGACACAGCCCGCGGCAAAATGAATCCAGCGTTTCTCCCGGCAGACCGAGGATCAGCTCCGTATAGGTCGATATGCCGTGTTCCCGATAGCGGGCGATCTGCCGCATATATTCCTCTTTGGAAATATTGGAGCGACCGATGTTGCGCAGTACTTCGTCCGAAAGGCTTTGCAGTGCCAGTGTTGCGCCTTTGCCGATGCCGTGAGACGCCAGCAGACGGTTGATATGAAATACGCGTTCCGGCTCATTTTTGGCGTAGGAGACCTGCAAGCGGTTAGGATAGCCGAATGTTTCTTTCAGTTCGACCAGCTTTTCGGCGATGCGCATGTCCCGCTCAAACATACCGAAATTGGCGTCTACACAGTATACAAATTCAATTTTATGTGCCGCCATCCAGGAAAGCTCCGCAAACACTTTCTCCAGCGGGAAGAGACGTACTTTGGAATTGAGCTCGCCCCAGTCGCAGTAACAGCAGTCATAGGGACATCCGCGATTGGTCTCCAACACACAGGAAAAGGGGTATTCCCCGTTTTGCAGAATTTCATCGAACACGCCCATCAGATACGGCGAAGGATAGTCCGAGATGGTAATCTTCTCATAAGGCGTTTGCACAGCGGTACCGTCCGATGTACGATAGGCGATGTTCGGGATATCGCACAGGAACTTTTTTCCAAGCATCGAGAGCAGAACATCCCGAAATGCTTCTTCCCCCTTGCGATAGATCAGCACATCAATAAAGGGATAGCGATCCAGATACTCTGTCGTGGGCGGCACATGATGACCGCCGAATTCGATGACGCAGTTCGGAAATCTCTGCTTCACCTTTTCGGCGTACACCAAATTGTAGTTGTAGTTCCAGATGGAATTGGAAAATCCGATAAAAGCCGGATCCTCCAAGCTGTCGATACTCTTGTCGATATCTTCCAGACTGTAGATGATCCGTTTGCACGTAAACGCGTCATGAATGCTTGGCTCCTGCAGGGCAAAAGCGGCCAGCATTCCGACGGCATACGGAAGATAATATGTATTGCCGTACAGACATCCCGCCTGCACAAGATAAAAGTTACGTTTCATATGTATCCAACACCGAACCCCTTGAATATCATCCTAAAAAATTCATCCGACACAGCTGTGCCGGTCAGTCTGCCTTTTTCTGATCCAGCAGTGTGCAGACATCCCGCAAAATTTTGGTTAAAAGCTGCATCTCCCCGGGCGTTCTGCCGCAGAGCAGATCGTCCATCTCCTTTGCGTACAGCGCAGCAACCTGCGGCACATCGGGTCTCAAAAGAGCGTCTGTGGACACCTGCAGTGCTTCGGCAAGTCGCACAAGGATATCCACGCCGAAATTGGTACTTCCGGTCTCGATATTGCTCATGTGGGACAGGGAGATGTTGGTCATCTCCGCCAGCTGAAACTGCGTAATATTTTGACTTTCCCGCGTTTTGCGAATGCGCGACCCGATTTCTTTGAGCGATAAATCCACGGTTCCACCTCCGTTTTCTTCTATAGTCTATTATATCTTTTATTCTATTATTGTAAATTTTCTAAAGTGACAGACAATCATTATCGTATATTTTTCCAAAAAATTTTTACTTTTATACGAGAAAAAATGGTTCAATAAATTGTTTCCCATTTCTTGCATTTATTGTGTCAATGTTGTATAGTAAATGTATCCAAAGTTTTCTATACACCACACAAGGAGTGCGCTATGTTTCGACTGATCCAAACCGAAGGAAACGCCCGCCGCGGCGAATTCATTACACCCCACGGCACGGTGCAGACCCCGGCGTTTCAGAACGTGGCAACCTGCGGTGCGATCAAGGGTGCGCTGGATGCCGGCGACCTGAAAGCCATCGGCTGTCAGCAGATGCTCTGTAACACCTACCATCTGCACGTTCGTCCCGGTGATGCGCTGATTCGGGAGCTGGGCGGCCTGCACCGATTCACAAATTGGGACGGACCGATCCTGACGGACAGCGGCGGATTTCAGGTCTTTTCCCTCGCTTCTCTGCGAAAGATCAAAGAGGAGGGCGTTTACTTCAACTCCCACGTGGACGGGCGACACATCTTCATGGGACCCGAGGAAAGTATGCGTATTCAGTCGAACCTCGGCTCCACCATCGCCATGGCTTTTGACGAGTGTGTAGAAAATCCTGCTCCGCCGGATTACGCAAAAAAATCCTGCGAAAGAACGGTGCGCTGGCTACACCGCTGCAAGGAGGAACTGACACGCCTGAACGCACTCCACGATACGATCAATCCGAACCAGATGTTGTTCGGAATCAATCAGGGATGTACCTATGACCGGCTGCGGATCGAAAATATGTGTCAGATCGCCGCACTGGATCTGGACGGCTATGCCATCGGCGGACTTGCTGTCGGCGAGCCGAAGGAGGAGATGTACCGTATCATCTCCGCTGTGGAACCGTATATGCCCAAAAACAAGCCCCGCTACCTCATGGGCGTCGGCACACCCGGCAATATTCTCGAAGCGGTCAGCCGCGGGATCGACTATTTTGACTGTGTAATGCCCAGCCGTAACGCAAGGCACGGACATCTCAATACCATGCAGGGCATCATTAACCTGAACAACGCCAAGTATGAAAAAGATATGTCCCCCATTGACCCCACCTGCGACTGTCCGACCTGCCGCGTCCACTCGCGCGCCTATATCCGCCATTTGTTCAAGGCGAAGGAAATGCTTGCCATGCGTCTGTGCGTACAACACAACCTGTACTTCTACAATACACTGATGCAGAAAATCCGGGATGCGCTGGACAGCGGAACCTTCACGCAGTTTAAAGAAAAGTATGTCGATCTGTTAGACACAAGGATTTGAGGTTTTACTATGACAGACAGAAAAAATTGGCCGCTCGGTGTTTCCACCTGTTGGAGTGCGCCGGGCAAGGAACTGTACCAGGCGCTGTCCGAAGAAGGCATCCGCTACATCGAATATAGCGACGGTTCCGCTGATTTTTGGGACGAAGTGGATTTTGTACACAACGCCGGACAAATTCTGCGGGAAATACACAGCTACGACATCGAAGTCTCTTCCGTGCATCTCCCCTTCTGCCCCTTTAAAAAGATGGATCCCACCAGCGGTGACGCGAGTGTGCGCAGTGCCATCGTCACTTATCAGGGTGATCTGCTGCGTGCCTGTGCTCAGGTGGGGATTCCCATCGCTGTCCTGCACCCCAGCGGCGAACCGTACGACGCATTTGAGCGCGGGGAACGGATGAAATATGCCGCAGATACACTGCACCGGCTCGCCTGCATTGCCGAAGAACACGGCATCAAGCTTGCCATCGAAAATTTGCCCCGCACCTGTCTTTGCAACATCCACGAGGAAATGACCCTGCTGTTTCATGAAATCCCGTCTTTGTATGCGTGTTTCGACATGAACCACAGCCTAAGGCAGAGCAACCCGGATTTTATTCGCGCTTTGGGCAAACGGATTATTACCGTCCACGCCAGCGATTACGATATGATCGACGAGCGGCACCTGCTGCCTTTTCTCGGAAAAAACAACTGGCATGAGATCATGAAGGCTTTGGAAGAGGTGGACTATGACGGCATATTTACCTTTGAGGTTTCCAATAAGGGCGTTCTGCCGACGCAAAGCCTTACCCTGTCCTACAACAAATTGATGGAGATTTGAAATGCGCAAAGTGATCGTAATCGGTGGTGGTGCCGCCGGACTGATGGCGGCGGGCACAGCAGCCGAAAACGGCTGTGCCGTTACACTTTTAGAAAAAAATGAAAGACTTGCCAAAAAGGTGCGCATTACCGGCAAAGGACGCTGCAACGTAACCAACAACTGCACCGATTTGCAGGAATTGATTGCACAGGTTCCTGTGGGAGGACGTTTCTTATATTCTGCATTTACTGCCTTTAGTCCGCAGGACACCATAGCTTTTTTTGAAAATTTAGGCGTTGCGCTGAAAACGGAGCGCGGTCGCCGCGTCTTCCCTGTCTCGGACAGTGCACACGATATCGCTGAAGCCCTGACCCGCTATGCCGTGGAACACGGCGTGAAAATCGTCACCTCCGCAGCAGAATCCTTGGAAATGCACGACGGCGCAATCACCGGCGTCCTCACGCACAACGGCAGCCGAATTGCCTGCGACAGCGTGATTGTCGCCACCGGCGGACTGTCCTACCCGCTTACCGGCTCCACGGGAGACGGCTACCGCTTTGCCGAACAGGCTGGACACACGATCATCGCGCCGAAGCCGTCGCTGGTTCCTCTTGTGGCACACGAAGGATTTTGCAGTGATTTGATGGGACTTTCCCTGCGCAATGTCGGCTTAAAGGCCATCGACAGCAAAAAAAATAAAACCATCTTCAGCGATTTGGGGGAGATGCTCTTTACCCATTTCGGCGTTTCCGGGCCTCTTGTTCTCTCGGCAAGCTCCCATATGCGACCGATGGAAAAGGGAAGATACATTCTTTCCATAGATTTAAAACCTGCGCTGACACACGAACAGCTGGACAAACGGGTGCAGAGAGATTTTTCCGAGAACCTCAACCGCAATTTTATCAATGCAATCAACGACTTATTGCCGAAAAAGCTGGTTCCTGTTGTGGTGAAGCTTTCCGGGATTCCCGCCTCTACCAAGGTCAATCAGATCACCAAGGTACAGCGGCAACAATTGGTCTCTCTGCTCAAGGATCTGCGCATCACCGTCAAGGACTTTCGCCCTGTGGAGGAGGCCATCGTCACCTCCGGCGGTGTAAAGGTTTCGGAAATTGACCCCAAAACGATGCAGTCCAAGCTTGTAAAGGGATTGTACTTTGCAGGAGAAGTGATGGATGTGGATGCCTACACCGGCGGGTACAATCTCCAGATCGCCTTTTCCACCGGTTTTCTTGCCGGCTCCGCACAGGCAAAGCCGTAAAGTGAACAAGCCTTACATCTGTAAAGCTTTCTTCTTTACGTATTGCATATAAACTTATTTTATTTATTCAGGAGGTGCGTCAGCTTTATGAATCTGAATGTTTTTCTCCGCGACCTGATCCGCTCGTTTAACTTTGGCATTTTTGATTTTATCGTTCGTCTTACTGCTTTTCTGGAAAAATTTTAAATTAAGGAGAAAAAGTTATGATGAAGAGGATCTTTGCTGTTTTTTTGACAACAGCTTTGATTTTTTCGGCTTTTGCATCCATGGCGCACGCCGAATCCGACAACACTGACCACGACTACACCATCGAAAACCCGTACAAAGCGGTGGACTGGGACAACTGGGATCAATACAAAGCTTCCTTGCACAGCCACACCAACGTCAGCGACGGCGTGCCGACGGTCGCTGAAAGCGTGGAGGAGCATTATCGTCTGGGGTACGACATTCTTGCCATCACGGATCATGCCGTCCTCGGCAAGGAGTGGACGAGCGACTCTCCGAATACCGTGCCGATCTACCGCATGGTCAAGTTCGGCAATTCCAAGCAAAAGGCTTTGGAGCCGCTTTCCGAACAGCGTGCAGCAGAAATCATAGCCGGCGTTGGTCGAGACGGGCGCGGGATGCTGGAAATTACCGGTGCGATGGAAGCAAACGGCGCAACGCCGATCAATGACTGCCATGTCAATACCTTTTTCTCCGACTATGGGCAGGCGTTAATGGGCGTTTACGGAGACTACGAAACCGTCGTCAAGCAGGCTGACAAGCGCGGCGGCATCTCTTTTCTTGACCATACGGGAGAATATGTCGGCTGTGAAGACGACCCGGATATGGCAAAACAGCCGTACTACATCAACAAATTTGCAAATATTTTTTTGAACTACGATTCCTGCGTGGCCATCGACGTCAACTCCGGCAAAAACAACCGTACACGGTATGATTATATTTTGTGGGACGAGATTTTAAAGGTCACGATTCCCTACGGTCGCAACGTGTCCTGCATTGCGTTCACAGACGGTCACCACATTGATGAGTACGACCGCGCATTTACCATGATGTGTATGCCGGAAAACTCTCTTTCCGCCTTCCGCACCTGTTTGGAAACCGGTGCATACTTCTCCATTGGACGGTATGCAAGAGCCGATTTGGGCGAAGATTTTGTCGGCGAAGGCGCTCCGCCCAAAGTTACAAAGCTGTATATTGATCAAGAGGCAGACAGCATTTCCTTTGATGCCGAAGAATTTGATTACGTTCGCTGGTATTCGGACGGCGAAATCATTGCCGAGGGCAAGGATATTACCTCCCTCGATCTGGACGACTACAGCGACCGCCTCGGCTGTTATGTCCGTTTTACGCTGACGGGCAAGGGCGGTATTCTGTATTCGCAGGCGTTCCCGATCACGGCGCCGGACATCGAACTGCAAAAGATTCCCGTATATCCAGTGGTGGACGCTTCCGTGTTTATGCGTGGATTTGTCAATGCCTTCAACTTCCTGTTCGGTTTAACACCGCCCATGCTTTTGATCCGCGGTCTGCTTTGGGGCAGAATTTGGTGGGTCTATTAAACAGAGAATAAAACAAAACAGCCCCGCTGGTGCAAGGGTATTTCCTGCATTAGCGGGGCTGTATCTTTTGTA
>JBJEQK010000134.1:0-8969 GCA_051881715.1 Acutalibacteraceae bacterium | reverse complement strand
CACCGCCCTTTCACGGCGGTAACACGAGTTCGATTCTCGTCCGGGTCACCAAAAAGGAACAGGATGTTTTCTCCTGTTCCTTTTTCCTTTATACGGAAGGCGGGTAAGTATATGAAAAAACGGTTTGCCTGCATTTTACTTTTGGGTTTGTTTTTGTGCTTGTGCGCCTGCGGCAAGGATGACGCACCGCAGTCCACCACGGAATATGTGCTGGATGCGCAGCAGCTTCTCAATGCCGAGGAGATCCGGCAGCATGACTGCGACGTGCATGGACACGTATACAGTCAGGCGACCTGCGAAAAAAAGGCGGCGTGCTATTACTGCGGCGCAGAAACAGGGGAGCTGGGTGAGCATGACTGGATGCGCGCCACCTGCATCCGCAAGGCGACCTGTACGGTCTGCGGCGCAGAACAGGGTGATTTTGGTTCTCATCTTTTTACGAAAGCCACCTGTGCGGCGCCCAGCAGCTGTGCCGTCTGCGGTGCAAAGAGCGGTTCTGCACTCGCTCACAACTTCAAGGCGGCGACCTGCGTGACGCCCTCCATTTGCACCGGCTGTATGCGCAAGCAGGGCAGTGCCTTGGGACACACGTGGACGGGCGGCTCCTGTACGGTGGGGCGCACCTGTAGTCGCTGTAAGCGGCAGGAGGCGGCACCCGGGCATAAAATGAGCCAGGGCAGCTGTACGCAGGATGCGGTCTGCTCCGTTTGCGGCTATACGGAAAAAACCAAGGGACATCAGTTCCAAGACGGCGTGTGCACCGTTTGCGGAAAAACGCTGACGCAGGCTTCCTCGGAGGATGCAACCCGCACCACCACTGCCGCCGTCACAGAGACGGAAACGACGCAGCCGCCTCTGGATCTGACCGCTCTGCAAGCCTACGGCGAGACACTGCAAACGCTCTTGCAGCAGGCGCATGATGAGGCGGATAATGCCATCGGCACCTCGGGGGAAGAACGCAAAACACTGGCAGCTTCTGCGGTGGAACATCTGGCGCAAGCCGTGGACACGGTGGAGGAAGCCACCGCTTTGTGCAACGCGGATGCACGGACAAAGGCGCTGACGGACAAGCTGACAGCGGTGAAAAAAGCCATTCAAAACTCCGCCACACTGCAAAATTTCTATGACAGCTCCTTTATCAATACCATGGTCACCGTCCGTGCAGACAGCACCGCGGGACTGAACGCACTGAAAGCGTATCAAACGGCGCTGACCGCCTTGCAATAAGCTGTCTCGCCGCAAAAGAAAAGACAGTCAGGCTCTCGCCGGCAAACAGCCGGGAGATGTCCTGCCTGTCTTTTGTGTTTTGCACAGACCGCAGATCGACGTTCTTTTGCTTGACAATCGGGGCGGCAGTCAGTATAATATATATGTATTGTGAAATAAATCTGCGTTTTTTGGTAATATTGTATGAAAAGAAGCCTTTGTATCCTCATCCTGCTTTCCCTGCTTCTGTGCGCCTGCGGGCGGCAGGAGGCGGTGCCGGTCATGCTGTCCGCACCGCCCACCGTTGCCGACAGCGAGACGGCGCCGCAGAACCGCACGGTGCGTGTGGCAGTGGCGCAGCTGCTGGCAGATTCCGATCTGGTTCGACAGATGTCGCAGCGATTCTCGCAGCAGACGCCCTACAGGCTGGAGCTGGCGCCCAACAGCAACAGCACCGCCGTTTCCGTGGGACAGTCGGGCAAGGCGGACATTCTGCTCGTACAGCAGGGGACGGCTGTGTCCCAGCTGGTTTCTGCCGGCTATGGGGATGCGGCGATCCCACTTTTTTCGGACTCTTTGGTGCTTGTGGGACCTGCACAGGACCCGGCGCAGGTGCGCTCGGCGGAAACTGTCGCGCAGGCGATGGTGCGCATTGCCCAGTCGGACGCCGTCTTTGTCTCCCGCTATGACGACAGCGACGTCTACCGTGCGGAGATGCGGTTGTGGGCGGATGCCGGTGTCGTGATCGGCAACGGTCGTGCGTGGTACAAGGCTGCAAGGCAGGGGATGTCCGGCACCTTGCAGACAGCGGCGGAAAAGGGCGGCTATACCTTGGCGGGCAGAGAGGCGTTTCTGCGGGAAGAAACCGATTTGCAGATTCTGATGCAGGATGTCCCGGCGCTTCAAAACACCTATTGTGCCGTGCCCGTCAGTGCGCAGATGTTTGAAACGGTCAATGCAGAGGGCGCAGAGGCGTTCGTGCAGTGGCTGCTGCAAAGCGATACACAGGCGTGGATTCAGGAATACGGAACGGAGGACTTCGGTCGTCCGATCTTTGATATGAACACAACAATGGAGGGCTAAATCATGGTAGAAACGAAAAACATCACCGAGATCAAACCGCTGGATGAAGAGAACTATGCAGAACTCATGACAACGGTCGTTGAGCCTGCGCTGGCTTCCGTGCGCCGGGACGGCTACATGACCTTTGAAAACGGACGAAAGATCCACTATGAATACTATCTTTGCCCCAATGCCCGGGCAAGCATCGTCGTTTCCCACGGCTTTACGGAGTCCGCCGAAAAGTTCCGGGAGATGGACTACTATTTCCTGCAGGCGGGCTACAATGTTTTCGCCATTGACCACCGTGGACACGGCTATTCCAGCCGTGAGGTGGAGGACAACGCCGTGGCGCACGTGGAGCGCTTCTCCGGCTATGTGGGCGACCTGAACGCCTATGTGGAAAATGTGGTCAAACCCCATTCCGAGGGTCTGCCGCTGTACATCTATGCCCACTCCATGGGCGGCGCCATCGCCACTTTGTACATCCAGCAGTTCCCCGATGTGTTCAAAAAAGCCGCACTGAGCGCGCCGATGATCTCGCCCCAGACGGCGGGCTTCCCGCACTGGGTCACCAGAACCATGACCACTTTCTTCCGCTTGGTCGGCAAGGGCAAGCAGATGGTCTTTACCGAAAAGGGCTTCAACCCGGACGCCACCTATGAGACCAGCCACGACACCAGCAAGGCGCGCTTTGACTACTACTACAATAAGCGCAAAAATACGACTCAGTACCAGACCTGCGGCGCCTCCTACAACTGGGTGGATCAGTCCCTGCGCATCATCCCGAAAATGCTCGACCCCAAGAACTGCGAACGCATCACCGCCAAGGTCATGCTGTTCCAGCCGGCGGAGGATGCCTCCGTGGAGATGGAGCCGCAGGTGGAATTCATCTCCAAGGTCAAGGGCGGACGGCTTGTGCGCATCCCGAATTCCAGACACGAGATCTATATGAGCGTCAACGAGGCGCTGGAGATCTATCTGAAAACCCTGTTTAACTTTTTGGCAGAGGAAGATGTATGAAAGAACAGACCCTTTCCCGTATCGAACGCTGTAAAATCATTGCCGTGATCCGTTCGGTCAAGGGGGAACGCCTGATTCCCATGGCGCAGGCACTGCAATCGGGCGGTATCGACTGTATTGAAATCTGCTTTGACCCCCGCGGTGCGCAGAGCGAGCAGGACATTGCGGCGCAGATCTCCATGCTGACGGAGCACTTCGGCGATGCCCTTTGCGTGGGTGCCGGCACGGTGAGCAGCGTCGGACAGGTCTCGGCGGCATCCGATGCCGGGGCACAGTTTATCGTCTCCCCCGGCACACTGCCGCAGGTCATCGCCGCAACCGTGGAGAGAAAACTTGTTTCTGTACCCGGTGCCTTCACGCCAACGGAGATTCTGACGGCGCATCAGCTGGGTGCAGACATTGTCAAACTTTTTCCGGCGTCCTTTGTGGGTACGGAATACCTCGACCAGCTGCGTAAGCCCCTGGGGAATATTCGCCTGATGGCCAACGGTGGGATCAGCGTGTGGAATATGCGCGCTTTTCTGGATGCCGGCTGTGCCGCAGTGGGTATCGGCAAAAACCTGACCGGAGAGGTCTATAAACCCGTTTGCGACTACGGTGTTTTGGCGGAAACCGCCGCCGCATACCGTGCCATTGCAGACAATGACCGCCGCCCCGTCAATCGGGATCTGCGATAAGAATTGTTTAAAACCGCCGTGTGGGACAGCCCATGCGGCGGTTTTTCTTGACGGTTACGGCTTTTTATGATAGAATAAACGTATTGCAGTATGGGATGGTGTGATTATGCCGAATTTATCCGATATCGGCACAATAAAAGACATTTTAAAGCGGCATCAGTTTTCCTTTTCCAAGGCGCTGGGACAGAACTTTTTGGTCAATCCCTGCGTCTGTCCCCGTATGGCGCAGGCGTGTGCGGCGCCGCAGGGGGAGGGCGTGCTGGAGATCGGACCGGGCATCGGCGTGCTGACGCAGGAGCTGTCCGCCTGTTTTCAAAAAGTGGTCTGCTTTGAAGTGGACACGCGGCTCTTGCCGGTGCTGGCGGAAACACTCTCCGACTGCCCGAACGTGTTTGTGCGCAATGAGGATTTTCTCAAGGCCGATTTGGAA
The DNA here is from genome assembly GCA_051881715.1 of Acutalibacteraceae bacterium. Taxonomy (GTDB): domain Bacteria; phylum Bacillota; class Clostridia; order Oscillospirales; family Acutalibacteraceae; genus UBA1425. The sequence continues at coordinate 4,574 of JBJEQK010000134.1, read as the reverse complement.
AAAGTGCTGCAAACGGAATTTTCCGGGATGCGTGTGAGCGTGTGCGCCAACCTGCCGTACTACATCACTTCGCCGATTTTGATGTGTCTGCTGGAAAGCCGTCTGCCGCTGGACAACATCACCGTCATGGTGCAAAAGGAGGCGGCGGATCGCATCTGCGCCGAGCCGGGAACAAAACTTTCGGGGGCACTGACGGCGGCGGTACACTACTATGCAACGGCGGAAAAGTTGTTTTCGGTGTCGAGAGGTTCTTTTATGCCTGCGCCGAACGTGGACAGCGCCGTTATACAGCTGCACATTCGTCAAAAACCGCCCGTGCAGGTTGCGGATGAGGCGTTCTTTTTCCGTGTGATCCAGGCATCCTTCGCACAGCGGCGCAAGACGGCGGTCAATTCTCTGAGCGCCGGTCTGGGCGTCGACAAGGCGGACATCGCCGCACTGCTGCAATCGCTGGGCATGGACGAGCGTGTGCGTGCGGAGACCTTTACTTTGCAGGATTTTGCGGATATATCCAACCGTTTATATAAGGGGTAAGAGAAGAAATGGCAATCAAAGAATATAGGACAGAAAGCAGTGCGCGTGACCTGATCGTTTTCGCACGGGCGTTTCGCCAGACGAGCGCCTTTCAGTCGCTGGCGTCGCTGGTGCAGGCGATGGACAAGCTCGGTCGGCGCGTACACCTGATCACCCAGTCCGAGCCGGGCGGCGACGATTACGTCTCGTGCGAAAGCATGAAGCGCTATGCCATCGACGTCTATGAGACCAGGGGCTACTCCACCGAGGAGGCTTTTGTCAAGATCGTCAGCGAGATCCCTGCCAAGACCATCATTTTCGTTGGGGATCTGTACGGCAAGACGATCCAGTTTTTCCAGACAGCCCAGCGCATGGGGCGCTGTACCATTTGGGACACGGATCGTTCCCCGCTGTACTATATCGGTTCCGGCTCCGAAAAGCTGTCCATGACGTGTATGTACATGATCCGCTATGCAGACTGCGTGATCTCCCATTCCGAGACGGACTGCAATATGATCCGCAGTATGGGTGCGAAAAACTGTACATATCTGCCGTTCTATTTCCCGTACTTTGACAAGGAAGTCGGCGCCGCGCAGTTTGAGGGCGGCCGATTCGTTTACTATACGACCTACGCCGGGCGCAATACCCGTGCGGCGATCACGGCATTTTCGCTGGTGCACGAGCGCTTTCCCGATGCCCGCATGACCGTGGTCTGCGTCGGCGTTCGCAAGAGCGCCGTGCGCGAGGAGCTGGAGCGGGATATTCGGGACACCTCCCTTTCCGAATATATCGACATCGAGCCGGAGGTTTTAAAGCCTCTGCGTTTCCTGCGTGCGGCGGATGTCTCTCTGACCTACGCCCACCTGGTCACCATGCCCGAAACGGTGATGGAAAGCATCAGCGCAGGTATTCCCGCCATCGTCCTGCGGGACGGCGACTTCTCGGCGGACACGGATGTCAGCATACCCGTGTGCGCTTCGGACGTGGATGCTATTGCCGCGCAGATGCTGCGTTTCATGGAAAAGAAGGAATGCGAAGCCTACAGCGAAAAGGCGCGGGCTTTGCTGGATGTGGGCTACCGGGAGGCGCTGGCCGCACAGTACAGTGCGCAGATCGACGCCACATTGGACGCATACGATGCGCAGTTGAAGGATGCCGAAAAATGCTTGGCGTCCTATACCAAACTGATCGCCGGGGAAACGGACAATGCCAAGGCCGTGCGCAAACTGCGGCTGGACGGTGTATCTGCGGATGCCATCTATGCCGCCCTGCTCCTGTCCGGCAGGAGCTGCGATGCCATTGTGCAGGCGTTCCGTGACAGCGAAGTCTGTCAAAAGGACGCACTGCGTCTGCAAATGCGGGCGGATATTTTTTCCTCCTTTGTCAAGACAGATGCGGCGGAATATAAAAGCCGCAAGATCATCCCGGCGGACTTTGCGGCACGGCTGGCGGCGTGCGGGCTGACGGTGCAGCAGATCGCCGATTTCTACGATATCTCCCTGTCCTCGGGACAGGTGAGCCGGGCACTGCTGCAGTGTGTGCCGACGGAGCTTTGCCTGCGGGACTTCAATGCTGCGGACGGCAACGGCGCCGTTTCCACGGCGATGCAGTCGTTCAAGTCCTTCAACATGGAAAACGCCCGCTATTCCCGCACCAAAACCAACCCGGGCTTGCAGAGAGCCATGAAGTATTACGACTGGAAATCCCGCCCCTACAGCCAGCACGGCCTTTTGGGCAAGCTGTATCTGCTGCCCGGCAGAGCGCTGGATCGGTTCAAAAAGTATGTCCAAATGCACGGCAGACAGCGCCTGCTCAAGCGCAAGGTCGTGGAGGTGGAGCCGGCGGATGTGCGCAAGATCCAGCTGATGGTTTTGAAGCTCATGCTGGAGTTCGAGCGCATCTGCAAAAAACATAACCTGACCTACTACCTCGCAGGCGGCACCATCCTCGGCGCCGTGCGGCATGGCGGGTTCATCCCGTGGGATGACGACATGGACATCACTATGCCCAGACCCGACTATGACAAATTCCTCAAGATCGCCAAAAAGGAGCTGTCCCCGGAGTTCAAGCTGGACAAGGACTGCGTGCCCTTCTGCCACAACCGCATCGAGTACAAGGATTCCCGCTTCGATACCGCATGGCGAAACGGCGGCATTTTCTTAGATATCCTCGCTTTGGACGGCAGTCCCGACGACGAAAAGACCCGCAGAAAGCACGAAGCCAAAACCAAGTTCTGGCGCTTTTGGATGCTGGAAAAGGCGCGTCCCATCCCGGCGCTTTCCGCCTCCCGTGACGTGCAGATGATTTGGCTCAAGCGTGTGATCGCCCGCATGATGCCGCGCTGGTTCCTGAAGTGGCGCTGGTACAGTTGGGCGGCACGGTACGACTGCGACAAGGTGTCCAGTTGGGTGTGTCTGCCTGCAAGTATCTATACCTATGAGCAGGAGCGCTTCCCCAAGGAATTTTGGGGCGAGCCGGTCACGCTGGAGTTTGAGGGCTACGAGATGCCCACCATGCAGCACTGGGAGGATTACCTGATCTGCCACTTCGGCAACTACATGAAGATGCCCCCCGAAACACTGCGCAAGTCGCACCACTTTATCTACCATTACGATCTGGGCAAATACAAGGACATTCCCACCGAAGAGCTGGAAAAAGAGCTTCTCGGCCCCAAAGCCAAGGCGCAGGAGGCACAGACTGTATGAGCACAGCGGTATGCATACACGAATCCAAGCCCCTAACGGATGCAAAAGGCAGGCTGTACTTTTATGACAATGCGAAGTTCATCCTGATCTTCCTTGTGGTGCTGGCGCATTATTTGTCTCCGCTGACGAGCACGATCCCGTTTTGCAAGGTCGTCTGGAGTTCCATCAATGTGTTTCATATGCCGGCGTTCATTTTCATCTCCGGCTTCTTTGCCAAAAGCTACATCGCCAAGGACAACACCGTAAAGGTACAGCGGACGTTTACCTATATCGTTCTCTACCTTGCGGCGCAGCTGGCTGTGTCGCTGTTCGAGCGGCTGGTGCTGAAAGCGCAGTTTTCTGCCAGCGTGATGAATGCCCGCAGTTCCCTGTGGTTTTTGCAGTGCCTGATTTTGTGGCATCTGTTCCTGCCCTTTGTGGCTCGCTTCAAGGCGTCGGTGGCGATCCCCGTCAGCTTTGTGGTAGCGCTGTGGGCGGGATATGAAACCCAGTGCCTGAACTTCATGGCGATCTCCCGTGTGCTGGTGCATTTCCCGTTTTTTCTGTGCGGCTATTACTGCACGCAAAAACAGATCGAAAAGCTATTCCGCTGGAAGGTGCGCATTCCGCTGCTCATCGCCGCCGCCGGGATCATCACCATGTTTGCACTGGTGCCGGAAACGGCCGTGGGCAAGATATTTACCTGCAACTATCCCTATACGAACATTGAGGCTATCTCTTTCATGCCCTACGGATTGTATTGGACGGCAAGACTCGCCTTTTACGCAGAGGCGTTTATTATGGGCGCAGCGTTTTTGTCCATTATGCCCCGCGGCAAGGTGGTTTTTACCGCCCTCGGCGCCAAGTCTCTGTCCGTGTATATCCTGCACCGCTTTGTGTATCTGGCGGAGCTGGAGTACCATTGGTACGAATATTTTGCAACGGGCTGGGGGATCGCCGCGATCTTCGGCATTGCCCTTGCGATGACGGTGCTGTTCTCCCTCAAGCCGTTTACCATTCCCTTTGACGGATTGCAAAAAATCAAGGTCAATCGGCTGCTGCGCAATTAAGGCAATTTGTGCAGTGTTGCCTTAACTTTTCGTAATCAAACCGACCACATCTGCATAGAATGACAGTGCAGGAAAAAATTTGGAAAAAACGAAAAAAGTTTAAAAAAAGTGTTGACTTTTTGCACCATATGCAGTATACTATACAGCGTCGCCGGTCGTTTCGGCGGCGCGACGTGGGAGCATAGCTCAGCTGGGAGAGCACTTGCCTTACAAGCAAGGGGTCACAGGTTCGAGCCCTGTTGTTCCCACCAAAATGGCCCGGTAGTTCAGCTGGTTAGAACGCTAGCCTGTCACGCTAGAGGTCGAC
>JBJEQK010000133.1:0-2146 GCA_051881715.1 Acutalibacteraceae bacterium | reverse complement strand
CAGGATATCCTTGCCGATCTCAAAAGAGCGGATCAGCGGGATAACAGGCAGCAGCGCAGTCAGACGCTCCCGGACAATGTCCATGTTTTCCTCCTTGGTGTGCCCCTCCGCCTCGTCCAGAAACTTCCATAAAACAATGTGTTTAATCATATTATAGCCTCCTTTTTTCATAGTATAGCACAGGTTTCTTTCCGTTGCAATGTGTAATTCTTGTTGCAATTTTGGTTCCACTGTGGTACTATGAGGAAAACAAAAAAGGAAGTGTTTTTATGCGTATCGGCGTACAGTCCGGGTATATTTATGACGACAGTAATTATGAAACCGGCTTGCAAATGATCAAGGATGCCGGATTTGACTGCGTGGATTTCAACATTGACACAAAGCTTCGCATCGGCGCTCTGGCGGAAAAGGGGGAGAACCCGTTCTTTTCCCAGTCGGTGGAAAAAATATTGGACTATTACCGTCCCCAAAAGCAGGCGGCCGACCGCATCGGTGTGCGGTACGGACAGATGCACGCACCTTTCCCGGTGTATGTGGACGGCAATGCTGCGGCAAATGCGGCGATCATTGATTCCGTTATTAAATGTATGGCGGTCTGTGCGCTGTTTGAGTGCCCCTATCTGATCGTGCATCCCATCATTTGGGAAGGTTCTGCCGCAGAGGAAAAAACGCTGAATATGGAATTTTACACAAAGCTGATCCCCGCCGCAAAGCAGTACGGCGTGTGCATCTGTCTGGAAAATATGTTCAACGGCAAAACCGGGCATATCGACGAAGCCGTCTGCTCGGATTTCAGGGAAGCGGCTGACTATATCGACGCCTTGAACGCTGTGGCGGGAGAAGAAATCTTCGGCTTCTGCTACGACGTCGGTCATGCAACGCTCCTTGGCAAGAACCAGCGCCGTTCCCTGAACATTCTCGGCAAGCGGCTGAAAACACTGCATATCCACGACAATGACGGTCGTTCCGATCTGCATATGCAGCCCTATGCCTATTCCCGTGGCAGGTACTATGTGACGGATTGGGACGGCTTTCTGGCGGGACTTCGTGACATCGGGTACAACGGTGTGCTTTCCTTTGAGACGTTCCACTCTCTGGTCAGTCTTCCGGCGGCGCTGAAGAGCGCCATGCTCGCATACATTGCCGCCTGCGGGAAGTATTTCTCGGATGTTATTGAAGAGGCGTAACGTACTCCCGTTTCACATATCCTGCGGCATCGTTGTTCAGAATATACAGCCATTCCGGCAGGGTGCGCAGGATCAGCACCACATCGCCGTTTTGCAAACTGCCGATAATTTTGGCGTCGGATGCAGGGGCATCCCGCACATTTAAGGAGCCGCTCGATAAGTTTACCCGACCGATTCGGTTGTTTTCCCGGTCGATGAACGGGATTTGAAAATAATCGGTGATTCCCTGAACGATGGCGCGGGCAATCGCATCTATGTTTTCTTCGATCCAGACGGCGTCCTGCATATTGTCGTGGTAGGCGACCTCGATGAACACAGCCGGCGCATCCGTGCGGGATAGTTCCGCAAGCTCTGTCGTCACGGGAATAAGCTCCACCGTGTCCGAATAGGGATAGATCGATGATAGTCTGTTGCCGATGGCCTGCGCAGCCTGCAATCCCTTTTCGCTTCCGCTGTAGTAGTAGATTTCGGGACCCTGCAATTTTCCGCTCAGGTTTTCCGGCGCAGCATTGGAATGCAGTGCAACGTGTAAGGAGGGCTTGTAGGCGTTGCTGTCCCGGATGGCGTCAAACAGCGTGCCGTTTGTGTCGCTTTGACGGAACGGAATGCCATTGCTCAGTAGATACGGGATCATGGCATTGGCAAGCTTTCCCATAAAGTCTTTTTCACTGCTGTTCCCTGTAATGTATGGATTAAAATCCTGCAATGACGGGGAAAGAAATACGGTGGCCATAACATTCCTCCCAAAAGATATTCTCTTACTATTGTATGCGAAAGGCTGCGAGGTGTGCTATGCACCGCATTTTACATTTTTAATTTTTTCGCTCCTCACGGAAAATCGTGGGATTTGTGCTTCGCACCGGGGAACCCCCGGCGAGGGTTCCCCACGCCAAAACAGTCCACTGGACTGTTTTGGCTCCCCTCCTGCGCTTTTCTGTTGTTTGGATTTCGCCGACTGC
>JBJEQK010000132.1:0-9312 GCA_051881715.1 Acutalibacteraceae bacterium | reverse complement strand
TAAAAAGGCTTGAGCGAAACTTTTAATCCCACAAAAATCCGTGATGAACCAAAAATTTAAAGAGCCTTGACTGCCACAGTGCAATCAAGGCTCTCAGTTTACTTAAAACAGGGCGATCAGTCCGTTGCGCACCAATTCACACAACGCCCACACTGCCCACACAACACTTCTGAAAATAACCATCCTTGTCCTCCTTAACCGATTTTGGGAATGACGCCGATCCAGCGCAGAATCTTCTCGCCGATCAGGGTAACGATGGCAACGCTCAGTCTCTGGTACCACAGCCAAAAACCTTTGGCCGCCACACCGTCGCCCAGAGGAGACGCAGGAATCGGTTTGTCCACTCTGCCCTCATATTGCAGTTCAAACGCCTGGGAGTAGGTAACGCCATGGGCGGGACTTTTCAGCACAAAGCGGACATAGCAGCCCAGCTCGTCCTCGTGCTCGTTCAGATCCAGTGTGTAGGTGCAGGAGCCGGAATTATCGGTGGCGATCACCTTGCCGTCCGCGATCCATTCGATGGTGTCGCACCCTCTGGATTCGTCACACTGCACCGTGATCTTGTTGCCGTCGATGCGGATATCCGTCACGATGGGCACCAGACCGTCACCCACAAATTCGCTGTCGTCTCTGGCGGAGTTGTGGTAGTACTTGCTGGCGGCAAAAAGTGCGCCGTTGATCATGGCGTTCTTGACGTTTTCCTCCGTGCAGGACTGCATCGGGAACAGCTCAAAGGAGCGTCCGACCTCGTCACGGTACTCGGAATCGTCGTCCGCAAATGCCCAGATATTTCTGCCCTGGGGGATCACGACCTGCAGCAGTTCATCCCAAAGTGCACGGTCTGCTCTGGTGCAGTTGTCCGTGTTGTTGATGATCTCCATGCCCAGACAGGTCTTGTACTTGGTGAAAATATTGGCAAAATAGTTGATGTAGAACGGGTCATGGGCACGCTCGGGGTAGTTTTCGGAGTCCACCCAGTCGCCCACATGGTTCAGCACGCTGTAGCCGCCGTTCTTTTCGATCATCTTGGGCGCGGTCTCATAGTCGTTCTCCTTGCCCCAAACGCCCTGACCGTATTCGCTCCAGTAGCCGTTGACGTGTGTCTTAGACACCACCGCCATGTTGCACTCGATGCCGCCCGTGATGTCGATCATGCCTCTGCCATAGGTTCTGTTGTCGCCCTCAAAGGGATAGGTGCCGTTCTGGAAGGCGGCATACTCCTCCTCGGTCAGGGGTGTGACGGACTTGAAGCCGTTGAAGATGCCGTTGGTGCGGGGCATTTGATCCCAGCCGTGGTTGATAACGCCGTGGTCGGTAACAGCCAAAATGTCGTAGCCCGCATTGTAGTACAGCTCCAGCCACTCCTTGAGCGGCACCTTGCCGTCACTGGCGGTGGTGTGCGTGTGCAGACAGGCTTTGTAAGTTTGACTGTTCTGCCAGTCCACGTCCTTATACGGGTTCACGACTGTGTAAACGGTGCTGCCTTTGGACGCCGCCGATGCGCACAGAGATGCGGCGGAGAAAAGCATACAGAACGTGAGCAGGATCGCTATGGTTTTTTTCATACATACACCTCGCAAGTTTTGCTTATCGGAATAAATTTTTCACGGAATCCAGCGCTTGGGTGATGGGGTTATAGCCCAGCGCAAAATACTTGAACGCCCAAACCACGGGATTGAACTTGAAGCACACCCAGTCCAGCACGGTCACAAGACCGCGCAGGAAGGTGGAAACGTCGCGGGTCTTGGGGACGTTCACCGGCTGGAAGGTCTCGCCTTCTCTCTGCACGACCATGGGCTGTGCGTAGCAGATGCCGTTGTCGCCCGTGATGTAGAAGCGCACATACATACCGATGTCGTCCAGCAGATCTGCGCTGTGCAGGTCAATCTCCGCATAGCCGTTGGCGCAGTCATAGTTGCGCTCCACCACGTTGCCATCGGAAACCCATGTGATGTAGTTGAAGTTTTCGCCCCAGACCTTGATGACGTCGTTCTCTTCGTCCACTTCGATCTTGGTCACACGGGGGGTGTTGTCCTTCCACCACTCGACGTCGCTGCGATCATCGTCGCTGTAGCCCTCCATTTCCTGCATACCGTTCAGCTCGTAGCCGTTGGAGTAGTGGGAAACAGAGAAGAATTCGCCGTTCACCATGCAGTCCCGCATCGCCGCATTCGTAAGCTCGGGCATATACATGATCGTATAGGCATCGTTGATGGAGGTCTGGCTGTGAGAGTCGGAGAAGGTGAAGCCCCACGGCACCACGCCGTTGGGAATGGTCTTTTGCAAGATCTGGTCGTACAGGATGCGGTCACAGCGGGTGTGGGCGTCGGTGGCACTGTTGATGCCCATACCCACGGCGGAGCCTGCGTTATCGAGGAAAAGCCGTGCGAACTTGTTTACATAGTACTCGTCGATCTTCTGCCCGACATGATCCTTGGAATCCTTGTCGGTGTACACATATTCGCCGATGTGTGCCAGCATGGAAATGCCGTCCGCCAAGCGCACACCCTTGGCCGGTGTCTCGTAGTCGCCGAAAACGCCCGCAAGACCCTGACCGTAATCGCTCCAGTAGCCCGTCAGATGGCAGTCGGCAATGGGCGTCGCCATGTTCAGCTCGATGCCCTTTTCCACATCCAAAAGACCGTTTTGGTGGGTTCTCGTTCTGTCCGTCACCACGGTTTCGCCGTCCTTCTTGTAGGAGAAGGTTATGCTCTGCGCACTGCCGCCCGTAAAAGCTGCGTAGTCCTCCGCAGACAGAGGCACGATGGGATTGTTGGCGCCGCCCGTGCGTTCCTTTTTGATGGCACGGATGAGCGGAACCGTATCGGGCGCCGTATCCCAGCCCTTGTTGATGGTGCCGTGGTCGGTGATGGCCACTGCGTCATAGTCCAGCGCATAGTAGTCCGTAATGGCTTCCTGAATCGTTTGATAGCCGTCGGAAGCATTGGTGTGACAGTGCAGCTGCGTTTTGTAGCCGCTCCACTGCGCCCAGTCCACGTTGGCATAGGGGTTGGTGATGATATAGTTCGCTTCGTCCGCCGCAGACGCGCACAGGCTTGCGGCGGAGAAAAGCATACAAAATGTAAGCAGGATCGCTATGGTCTTTTTCATACATACACCTCGTAAGTTTTACTTATCGGAATAAATTTTTTACGGAATCCAGTGCCTGCGCGATGGGGTCATAGCCCAGCGCAAAGTACTTGAATGCCCAAACCACGGGATTGAACTTGAAGCACACCCAGTCCAGCACGGTTACAAGACCGCGCAGGAAGGTGGAAATGTCATGGGTCTTGGGCACGTTCACCGGCCGGAAAGCTTCGCCCTCTCTCTGCACGACCATGGGCTGTGCATAGCAGATGCCGTTGTCGCCCGTGATGTAGAAGCGCACATACATACCGATGTCGTCCAGCAGCTCTGCGCTGTGCAGGTCAAGCTCCGCATAGCCATTGGCGCAGTCATAGTTGCGCTCCACCACATTGCCGTCGGAGACCCAGGTGATGTAGTTGAAGTTTTCGCCCCAGACCTTGATGACGTCATTTTCTTCGTCCACTTCGATCTTGGTCACACGGGGGGTATCGTCCTTCCACCACTCCACCTTGTCGTTGTTCGCCTCGTCATGCCCCTCCATCTCCTGCATACCGTTGAGCTCGTAGCCGTTGGAGTAGTGGGAGACGGAGAAGAATTCGCCGTTCACCATGCAGTCCCGCAGCGCAGCGTTGCTAAGCTCGGGCATATACATGATCGTATAGGCGTGGTTGATGGAAAAATCGCTGTGGGAATCGGAGAAGGTGAAGCCCCACGGCACCACACCGTTGGGAATGGTCTTTTGCAAGATCTGGTCGTACAGGATGCGGTCACAGCGGGTATTCTCATCGGTGGAGCTGTTGATGCCCATGCCCACACAGGAGCCGGCATTGTCCAAAAATACACGTGCAAACTTGTTGACGTAGTACTCGTCCACCTTCTGCCCCACGTGCTCCTTGGAACGCATTCCGATATAGACATATTCGCCGATGTGCGCCAGCATGGAGACGCCGTCCGCCAAACGCACACCCTCGGCCGGGGTTTCGTAGTCGCCGAAAACGCCCGCAAGACCCTGACCGTAATCGCTCCAATAGCCCGTCAGATGGCAGTCCGCAAAGGGCGTCGCCATGTTCAGCTCAATGCCCTTTTCCACGTCCAAAAGACCGTTCTGGTGGGTTCTCGTGCGGTCTGTCTGCACGGTTTCGCCGTCTTTCGTCGTGTAGTCGAAAACAGCACTCTGTGCCTTGCCGCTGGTGTAGGCGATGTAGTCGTCGGTGGACAGCGGGATCACGGGATTGTTTGCACCGCCCGTGCGTTCCTTTTTGATGGCACGCACCAGCGGAATCAGCTCCGGCGCCGTTGCCCAGCCCTTGTTGATGGTACCGTGGTCGGTGATCGCCACCGCATCATAGTCCAGCGCATAGTAGTCCCGGATGGCTTCCTCGATGGTCTGGAAGCCGTCGGAGGCTGTGGTGTGGCAGTGCAGCTGCGTTTTATACCCGCTCCACTGCGCCCAGTCCACGTTGGCATAGGGGTTGGTGATCACATAGTTCGGCTCGTCCGCCGCAGACGCGCACAGGGAAAGTGCGGAAAACGCCAGAACGACAGACAAAAAAATTGACAGGATTTTTTTCATTTCGACATCCCTCCATTGGTAAAAATACTACCACTTTCAGAGGGGCATTGTCAAGAATCAAAAAGAATTATAAACCACATTTTACAAAAAACAGGGCAGGAATTCCCGCCCTGTAGTCAAAACTATCAAAAATCATTGGACAGCGTGACGTCCGCCTGTGTGATGACGCCGTTCGCATAGATACCGCTGACGACCACCCTTGCCCCGACTGCCTGCACTGCGCCGTCGGATGCAAAGGGCTGGGAAAAGCAGTTGTCGTAGTACGGGTGCTGGACGCTCGTCGGGCTTTCGATGCGCCCGTATACCTTGACGCTCTTGCCCTCGAACTGCTCCGGGTGTCCCTGCAAATTGGCGACCTGTACCCGCTCCAGCGTACCGCCCATGGTGGTGGTGTCCACATCGATATCACCGCCTTTGAACGGCGACATCACGGTAAGCTCTGCGTTCTCGATCCAGTAGCCGTCCAGCGCATTTTCATCCTTGGCAAAGGTACCGTATACCTGCACCTTGGAGCCAGGTTCCGGCAGCTGTGCATCCGCTGTCGGCACAAACTCCCACTGCCAGTCACAGCACTTGGTGTTGTCGTTGTAGCCCCAAACGTAGTAACGCTTAGTGTCGTTGTACGCATCCTGCAAAACCGTGAAGATACCCGTTTTCGTCACCGTCTGTCCCACATAATCGTCGCCCTGATCGTTGTAGAAAATGTTCTGGTACAGCACATATTCCGCAGGCGTCAGCACCGTTTCCATCTGCATCTCGTCCGAGACCGTCTGCGGGTGCGACTGGGTCTGCGCCCCCGTCGTTTCCGACTGGGCACAGCTGGCGAAAGCGCACAGCAGTGCGGCGCATAAAAGTGCCGAAAGTATTTTTTTCATTTTCGTTTACCTCCCAAAAATCCAATACCGTAAAACAGGAAAAATCCCACAATATCCACCGCAACGATCGTCGAACCTACAGGGGTGCCGGCGAGAACGGAGATCAAAATGCCCAACGCCGCACACACGACGGAGAAAATCGCCGCACAGACGGTGACCGCCTTGAAGGTTTTGAACACACGCATGGCGGACAGCGCAGGGAAGATCACCAGTGCGGAGATCAGCAGGGAGCCGACCAGATTCATCGCCAGAACGATGATCACGGCGATGACGACAGCGATCAAAAGATTGTAGGCGCCCGCTCGGACACCCGTTGCGCCGGCAAAATCCTCGTCAAAGGTGACGGCGAATATCTTGTTGTAGAAGACAATAAACAACGCCGACACGATCACGGACAGCGCCACGCAAAGGTACACATCCGTGCGGCTCAGGGTCAGGATGGATGTGGAGCCGAACAGAGTGGAACAAACATCGCCGGACAGGTTGCCCGAGGTGGAAAACAGATTCATGATCAGATAGCCCACTGCCAGAGAGCCGACGGAGATCATCGCCACCGAGGCGTCCCCCTTGATCTTTCTGTTTTTGCCGCCCATCAAAAGCAGTACCGCACAGATAACCGTAACCGGCAAAATGAACAGCATTTCATGGCGCAGACCCAGCACCGCCGCCACCGCCATGGCGCCGAACGCCACATGGGACAGACCGTCCCCGATAAAGGAAAAGCGCTTGAGCACCAGCGTCACGCCCAGCAGAGAGGAGCACAGTGCGATCAGCACTCCGGCGATCAGCGCATAGCGCACAAAGGGAAACTGCAAATACTGCGTGAGTTTATCGAGCATCTGCGTCATCTTTGCCGCCCTCCTTTCGGTAATCGGCCTTGGTGCCGAAAAACGGCGTCTTGCCGATCTGCAGAATATGGCTGGCATAGCGCAGCGCCGCCTGCAGATCGTGGGAGATCATGATGATCGTCACGCCCTGCCGGTTCAAGTCCTCGATCAGGGCATACATTTCCGCCGTGACCACAGGATCCAACCCGGAAACCGGCTCGTCCAGCAGCAAAATCTTTTCTGCGGCGCACAAAGCCCTTGCCAAAAGGACCCGCTGCTGCTGCCCGCCGGAAAGCTCCCGGTAACAGCGCCCGGACAGCGCCGTGATGTTCATGCGCTCCATATTCTTTTTCGCCGCAGCCTTGTCCTCCCGGGAGTAGAAGGGCTTCAGTCCGCAGTGGTTCAGACGGCCGGACAGGACGATCTCATAGACCGAGGCGGGGAAATCCCGCTGTACCACCGTTTGCTGCGGCAGATAGCCGATCTCGTTTTTCTTCAGCCCATCGGAAAAGAGGATCTCTCCGCCGAGAGGTGCTTTCAGCCCCAGCAGAGTCTTCATCAGCGTGGATTTTCCCGAACCGTTTTCTCCGATGATGCACAGGTAATCTCCCCGGTTCACCGCAAAGTTCAGACCTTCCACGACCACCTTGGACTCGTACCCGAGGGAAAGATTTTTACAAACAATGTATGCCATTCTTCCGCCTCCCTCATGCCAAACCGCTTTGCAGTACGGCAAGATTTTCCGTCATGACGGACAGGTACGTTTCGCCCCTTTGCACATCTGCGCTTGTCACGCCCTGCATGGAGTTGAGGGACAGGATCTTTTGGTCTTTGCCTGCCGTGTTGCGGACGATGGTCTGCGCAATTTTTTGGTCGGAGCCCTCGATGGTAAACACGGTGTGCAGTCCCAGCTCGTCTACCTTGCCCGCCAGATAGGAAACGGTCTCAAAGCTGGCCTCCGTCTCGGCGGAACAGCCGGAAAAAGCCGCATAGTAGTCCAGAGCGTAATCATCCGCCAAATAGCGGAAGGGGAAGCGGTCACCGAACAGCACGGTTTTGACTGCGGCCTTGTCGCACACCTCCCGGTACTGCTCGTCCAAAGAGCGCAGGGACTGCACGTAGCTTTCGGTGTTTGCCTTGTACAGTGCGGCGTTCTGCGGGTCGATGGACTGCATCTTCTCCCCCAGTGCGGTGCAGAGCACTGCCGCATTGCACAGGGACAGCCAGATGTGTTCGTCGTACTCTGCCTCGTCGCCGTCCGCATCCTCTGCCTGCATCCCCTCTTTGACCTCCTCTGCCTTGGCGGCATCGCCCAGTACGTCCAGCAGATTCACCGCCAGCATATCCTGGTTCGTCGCATTCGCCAGGGCATCTGCGACCCATGCATCGCTTTCCCCGCCGACATAGACAAACAGGTCGCACTGCGAAATTTTCACCAGATCCTCCACCGTCGGCTGGTAGTTGTGCAGATCCACACCGCTGTCCAAAAGCATGGTGATGTCCGCATCCTCTGCCCGCTCACCGAGAATATTGCGCATCCAGTCGTAGACGGGGAAAATGGTCGTCACCACTCGCAGCTGCCCGCTGTCCGCCGCCTGCTGCGCACCGCACGCAGAGAGAGAACCGACGGTCAGGATGCATACCAGCAGCCACACAAATACTTTTCTCATACACAGAACCTCCGAATCTTTCTTGATTTTTGGTATTTGGGTGCAAAAAGACAAGGGTGACTTCCCCCAAAACGGGTACAGTACGCCCTTGTGTTCGGAAACTCTGTTCAGTTGTTGAGACGGACTTTTTTGTCGATCAGCGTGCCCGAAAAAAATCGGACGGCAGTCAAACTGCGCAGCGTGGCAAAAAACAACAAAGCCATCCCTGCGGCAGACCACACACAGATGCTCCCCGTTCCGATTTGTTCCAAAGTGTTTTCCGCCGTGCGAATACACGCACAGATACGGCAATCCTGTGCCGTACAGTCGTGATCGGAAATATCGGCGATCAGGAAGAAAGAGAACAGCGTGACGCAAACGATTGCGATCGCCGCACAAAAGGCAACGGCTCTTTGCTTTTTGGAGTGCATCGCTTCTCCTCCTTCCGGGCAAACTGAATTGAAATACAGTTTCATTTTATCACTTTTATATTTCAAATTCAATAGGGAAAATAAAAACAGTTGCAAAAAAGATCTGTGTTTTCTTGCAATCATTTCCACCGTGCGAAAGGATAAATCGGCAGTGCTTGCACACAATACCGATGAAACCATTTTGAAGGAGTTTTTGCATGAAAGCAACCGGTATTGTCAGACGGATCGACGACCTTGGGCGTGTCGTCATCCCGAAGGAGATCCGCCGCACCATGCGCATCCGTGAGGGAGACCCACTGGAAATATACACCGATGCAGACGGTGAAGTGATCTTTAAAAAATATTCGCCCATCGGGGAGCTTTCCTCCCAAACCAAACAGTTTGCCGACGTGCTCAACCGCAGCACCAACCTGCCCGTACTCATCGCCGACCGGGATCGCGTAATCGCCTGTGCCGGTATGCCGAAGCGGGATGTGCTGGACAGACGTGTCAGCCTTGAGGTGGAGAACATCATGGAGAAGCGGGGCAGTTATGTGGCAGGTCTCGACAACGAGCGCATCCAACCCGTGGACGGCGTCTCCCGCTACGCAGGCGCTGTATTTCCCATCATCGGCGCGGGGGATGTGTCCGGCGCTGTGATCCTGATGCTCCACGAAAACGGCTCCGTCCCCACCCAGACAGAGGTCAAACTGGCGCAGGTCGCGGCATCCTTTCTGGGCAAGCAGATGGAGGAATAATTTCTCCCAAAAGACATCGGTTTTCGCCGGTGTCTTTTTTTGCGCTCTCGGAGAATTGCGGGATTTGTGCTTCGCACTGGGGAACCCCCGGCGAGGGTTCCCCACGCCAAAACAGTCCACCGGACTGTTTTGG
>JBJEQK010000131.1:0-9484 GCA_051881715.1 Acutalibacteraceae bacterium | reverse complement strand
ACTTTTTCTTTCGTTCTTAAGTTAATGACATTGCCTCGCAGGGGAGCCAAGCTGCAGATGACGTCGCCCAAGTGCATACACGACAGTGCAGGAGAAACCGAAAACAGCAGCACTGTGCCAATTCATGCCGCCTCTGCGTGCTTGAAGAAATCACCTTTTCGACAAGTTAAGGCTGCCCGAATGAGCAGCCTTTTTCAAGGCAACGCCGCACAATCGGGGTGTGCGGATTGCGAAGCAAGATTTTTCGTCAGGTTGTACAGAAAGACCGCCGACTTGCTGACGCAAGTCAAGGGATTTTTGTGCAAGCTGACGGAAGAAGATTCAAGCAAGGCGTGCGCCGCGATTTGTGCGGTGTTGCCTCAACTCACTTTTGACAGCAGATCATGTCGTCAAAGGTTTCCCGCTCCACGGCGACATACGCCTTTGCATCCCGAATCATGACCACAGGCGGTCTGGGGATGGCGTTGTAGTTGGAGGACATGGAATAATTGTATGCACCCGTTGTACAGACCGCCAAAATGTCGCCCCGTTCCGGCGTGACGATGTGCACGCCCTCCTGGATCAGGTCGCCGCTTTCACAGCACTTGCCCGCCACAGAGCAGACATAGTCCGCCTTTTCGTGCATCTTTCCTGCATTGATGACGGTGTAGTCGGAGGAATACAGGGTGTAGCGGGGATTGTCCGTCATACCGCCGTCGATGGAGACATAGTTCTTGATGCCGGAGATCTCCTTTTTACTGCCGACGGTGTACAGGGTCAGACCTGCGTCCGCCACAATGCTCCTGCCCGGCTCCATCAGGATCGCCGGAACGTCCAGATTCAGCGCCGCACACTCCGCCTTGACCACACCGGCGATCTCACGGATAGAGGCCGCAAGGTCGATTTCAGGGTCGCTGTCCACATAGCGCACGCCCAATCCGCCGCCCAAGTCAATCAGCTCCGCCGTATAGCCGAACTGATCACGAATCTGCGCCGTGAACTGCACCATGGTTCTGCCGGCCTCCCGCAGAGGCTCGATATCAAACAGCTGAGAGCCCACATGGCAGTGGAAGCCCTTGAGTGAAAGGTTTTCCATGGACAGCGCCTGCTTTGCGAACTCAACCGCTTGACCGGTCTGCATGGCCACGCCGAACTTAGAATCCACGTTGCCGGTGGAGATCTTCTGGTGGGTGTGGGGGTCGATGCCCGGCGTCACCCGCAGAAGGATCTTCTGCACGATGCCTCGCTTCGCCGCCTCTGCCTGCACGGCGGCAAGCTCGTCGAAATTGTCCACGATGAAATAGCCGATCTGCTTGTCCATGGCATAGGCGATCTCCTCGTCCGACTTGTTGTTGCCGTGGAAGAAGGCACGCTCCATGGGGAAGCCTGCGGCGCAGGCTGTGTAGATTTCGCCCGGGGAGACCACGTCGATGCCCATGTGCTCCTCGCTCAAAATTCTGTACATCTGCTTGATGGAGAACGCCTTGCTCGCATACAGCGGCAACGCCTTGTCTCCGAAGCATTCTTTGAGCGTCTGTGTGTAGATGCGGCACTTCTCCCGAATCTTGTTTTCATCCATAAAATAGGTCGGCGTACCGTACTCTTTGGCAAGTTTGACCGTGTCCAGCCCTGCAAAATACAGATGTCCGTTTGCACCGACAGTTAAGTTGTCACATACCATATATATCGCCCCCTGCCTTACAGAAGATGCGCACGCAGTGCTTCGCCGCTCTCTTGCATCAGCTGTGCCGGCGCCACATCAAAAACAGTCTTGCAGCCGCTCTCGCCGTTCCGGCGCATTTTGTAGGCGGCTCTTGCGTAGGCCGCCAGCACACTGCCGGTAAACTCGGGGTTGGATTCCAGCTTGAGGCTGTACTCAATGGTGTGCTTCGTCGTCAGATCCCAGCCGGTAGAACCGCTGCGGATCACACTGCCTCCATGGGGAATGCCCATGTGCTTTTCGCGAAGCTCGTCCATGGAGATGAAATACACCGTCGTGTCGTAGTCCGCAAAGTAGTTGGGCATGGTCTTGATCTCGTTCTCGATCTGTGCCTTGTCTGCGCCGTCCTCGGCGACCACATAGCACTCGCGGGTATGCTTTTCCCGGGTGGTGAGCGTGGGGTTCTCGCCGGCGCGTACTCTTGCCACCGCTTCTTCCACGGGCACGGTGTACTGTCTGGCATCCACCACGCCGTCGATGCGGCGAATGGCGTCGGAGTGTCCCTGACTGACGCCTCTGCCCCAGAAAGTATAGTCACTGCCATTGGGAAGAATGGCGTTCATGTACATACGGTTCAGGGAGAACATCCCGGGATCCCAGCCCACGGAGATGATCGCAATGTGCCCGCCGTTCTTGGCAGCAGCGTCCACATTGGCAAAATGCTCCGGGATCTTCGCGTGGGTATCGAAGCTGTCCACCACATTGAAAAGGGCGGCAATTTTCGGGGTCGTCACCGGAAGGTCCGTCGCACTGCCGCCGCAGTTGACGACCACATCCACTTTGTCCGCATACTCCGCAATATGCGCAAAGGGAACCACAGGGACGCCTTGGGTTCTGGGCTTTACCGATGCGGGGTCACGGCGGGTAAAGATGGCGGCAAGCTCCATGTCGGGGCTGTTTTTGACAGCTGCCTCCACGCCCTTACCCAAATTGCCGTAGCCCGCAATACCGATTCTAATCATATTTCTTTCACACCTCTGCATTCAAAATCTGTATACATTAAAGTTAGACACGCAGACCCTCTGCGCGCATGAGCGCAAGCATATGCTCTCTGTGGTCTTCCTCCATGGTGGTCAGGGGCAAGCGCACATAGTTTTCGCAGAAGCCCATGGCCGCCATTGCCGCCTTGACCGGGATGGGGTTGACCTCGCAGAACAGCGCCTTGATCAGCGGGAGATAGTGCAGCTGCATCTGCGCCGCACCCTTGACATCGCCGTCAAAGTATTTTTTGCACATCGCCACCGTCTCTCGGGGCAGAATGTTGGAAAGCACGGAAATCACGCCCGAACCACCCAGAGAGAGGATCGGGACGATCTGGTCGTCGTTGCCGGAATAGATGTCCAGCTTGTCGCCCACCAGCGCCATGGCCTCTGCGACCTTGGAGATGTTGCCGCCCGCCTCCTTGATGCCGCTGATCATGGGGTGATCCGCAAGCGCCGCATAGGTCTCCGGCTCGATGTTGACGCCGGTTCTGGACGGAACATTGTAGAGGATGCAGGGCTTGGTGCTCGCATCGGCAATCGCTGCAAAGGACTTCACGAGACCCTTTTGCGTCGCCTTGTTGTAGTAGGGAGAGACCAAAAGCATCCCGTCGTAGCCGATTTTGCACGCGTGCTTCGTCAGTTCGATGGCATACGCCGTATCGTTGGAGCCGGTACCGGCGATCATCGGCACTCTGCCGTTCGCACGCTTGACGGCGTACTCCAGCGCATCGCAGTGCTCCCGGTCGTTGAGCGTACTACCCTCGCCCGTGGTGCCGCATATGACCAAAGCGTCGATCCCCTGCTCGATCTGCCAGTCGATGACTGCGCCGAACTTGTCGTAGTCGATTCCTTTTTCGGTCAGCGGGGTAATCAGCGCTGTGGCTACGCCCTTAAAAACACTGTTTTTCTTCAAATCCAACACTCCTTTTTCCACAAAAAAAGATAGCCGCGCAAAGCAGCTATCCGCAATAATCATAAAAGAACACAACAATTCTATGACCATTAAGATAGCTCTCCGCATAAGCGACAGTAAACGGGATCTTATTCCCGGCTACCAGCACGGCTGTGGCAAAGCCGCCTTCGGCAAGGATTCCTTTCCCGCCATCCACAGGTCTTGCCTTGACCCTCCCGGATAACGGTACTGATAATCACCTGCGCCTCTATCGTTAATTTTCGCTATTGTAGCACATCGAAGCGCAAAATGCAATAGTTTTATGCAAAATTTTTTACGCAAGCTTTACGTCATTTTCACCGCCTGTATTTTGTTTGTTCATAAATCTATGGTATTCTTTTCTCAAGAAAGCGAGGTGAACAAAATGTCTGAAAACGGGATCGTACTGGTCTGTGTTACGGCACAGCAATCCTCCCGCCTGCTGATCGAATGCGGCAAAAAGCTTGCCGAAGAAAAAAATGCCGAACTGCGCATCTTCAGCGTCCTGCCCCAGCGTCAGTCTTTCTCCCCGGATCTGGATGCGCTGGTACGTTTGCAGGAGATCGCCGATGACGCCAACGCACAGATGAAAGTCTGCTTCAGCGATTCGCCGGTGGACTGTGTTTCACAGGAATTGCTCACGAAAAATGTGCGTATGCTGGTGACAGGCTTCCCGGGAAAAAACAGTACGAAATTCATTACACAGCTGCACGCACGCTCCCCCCTGACCCCCATGTGCATGGTAGACAATGACGGCACCGCCTACAGCATCGAGCGGGTACCGCGCAGCGCTCAAAAAGATTATGCGGCACAATCATCGCACGCCTATATACACACCGCCGAGTAACGTTCGGCACGGCGTTTTCCGTGACCGAACTGCGGCGGGTACACAAGTGCAGGCGTCTATCGGGCAGACATAGACCCTTGCACTTGAACGAAGCTTACCCAAAACCGACCGGATGACAGGAAAGTCATCCGGCCGGTTTTTCTCAGAGCCATTTTGCAAAGATGTCCTGCTTTGCATTCGTTTTTGCAAAGCAGGACTTGGGCAATCGTTGGGGCACGATTCTTTTGGGGGTCAATAAATATTGTCAAAATCTCCAAAGAACGGAATGGCATTGACCGCTTGCAGCAGCTGATCTATCATCGCATTGATCTTCAGCGGATTGATCGCAGGAAGATCCTTTCGTGTGATCTCATCGGTTCCCAGAAGTTTTTTCAGGCAGGCAGTAAGAACGCGGATATCATACTGCGCTTCATACAGCGCAGGTACGTTCCGATCCAAATGCAGCAAGCCATAGGACGCCATCATGGCGGTACGCACTGACGTTTCAACCGTAAAGACAACATCTCCCGGCAATTCCACAAACTGTCCGATAAATGCATAGTTTACGCTTCCCTGTGGAATAACGGCGGGACGATCTCCCTGTGCCCGCGGCATAAACTGGCTGGTGATATAGGGCATCATACAGGTTGAGACATACGTATGCGAAAGCACCTCATCTTTGATGTCCAGCATACCCATATGATACAGGAATTCCGTAAGGATCTCATTGCCTGTGCACGCGGAAGATGGTTTCTTTACATAATCGCCGTCCCGTTCACCGTACAGCGCATCGAACCACATGACATCCACATTTTCCGGCTGATCCGGATAATACTCTCCATACAGCACAAAAGAAATATCCCATGCGGAATCTATGATCGTGACGGCACCGCTGGTCGTTCGGGGTTTGCTCTTGAGCATTTTCCGCATTCGCGCAAAAAATTCGGGATAATCCTTTACGGTCAGCATTACGCTCATCCACTTGGTCTTGTCAATATCGGAAATGAATTTTTCCGGGCGGCCGAACTTTTCATTCCGTGCGGCCAGCTTTTCCCAAACAGAAAAAATGCCTCTGTTTTCCATATCGCGATTCGTGAGCGCAATCGTGTTGTTGTCTCCGAAACAACTGTTCTGCGTCATGGAACCGATTGTGGTGATGACAATGTCCTCATCGGTGACCGGCACATAGACCTTTTCGCCGTTCTTGAGCATATGGATCCCAAGAACTGTATTGCAATCCGCGTCCATGTCAAAATCCGTAACCGTACAGTCCGTTACGATTTGTACGCCTCGATCCAAAAGCCACTTCTTTGTCGGTTTAATGATCGAATCATATTCATTGTGTTTCGTTTCAACCTGACCGCGCAAATGGTCAATGCCCGGAAGATGCTGGACAAAGCGGATCATATAGCGTTTCATTTCGATGACAGAGTGGTAATGCTTAAAGGCGAGCATAGAGTGGAAACACAGCCAAAGACTGGATTGATAGAGTTCCTTTGCCGCAACGCCGAAAAAAGCATCAATCGTCATATCCTCCATTTCTTCTTCCGGCGTGGTCATCATCTCGATCATTTTTTCGGAAAGTGCCGCAGACATTCGTAAATCGCTGACACCCTCATAGATCTGTCCTTGTTTGTGAAGCAGGCGCCCGTTCGAATAGATTCGGTGCGCATTGTTCGCGTCTACCGTTTCTTCCAGCACAGTTCGTCCGGGCGTATCCATGGATGGAATCTTGCTGCACAGATACCACAAGCATTCCATATTGGGTTCAAGCTCCCGTTCTCCGCGGCAGGCGTAGCCAAGCTCGTTCTCGACAGCGTCCATTGAACCGCCCACATCCTTCAAGCTCTCGAAGATCGTCACATTTTTGCCATTCATATAGCCATCGTCGATCAAAAAAACTGCACTTGCCAATCCGGCAATACCACCTCCGACAAGGAAGGCTTTTTTGGTTTCAATGTTTTTCGGTTTATGTGCCCGAATGCGATCATAATTTTTCATAATTGATTTACCTCCATTATTTTTTTCCAAAAGGACGATATCCCTGCGGCAATTCTTTCCCCGGGAACAGACTTGGGTATGCTTCCACGCTATTGATCAGTGCAAGGAGTTCTTTCTCCGTCTCCTTAATCTTGAGCGGATTGATTTTAGGCAGATCCTTTGCGGTCAACTCCGCATCCACATTTTGAATCTTCTTCAGCTGACCGATAATGTAGCGCAAATCATAGAAAGTCGGCGCAACCTCGAGCGTCTTTTTTTCCACACCGCTCAATGCATAAGCCGCATACATTCCTGTGCGGCAGGATGTCTCCACTGTAAATACGGCATCTTCCGGTGTTTCCACAAACTGCCCGATGAATGCAATATTTTTACAGCCTTTCGGGACAACCTCGGGACGATCTTTTTTGTTGCGGGGCATGAATTGGCTGGTGATATAAGGCATCATGCACGTGGACATATAGGTATGCTGCACCATTTGTTCGTATAGATCCAGCATTCCGAAGTGGTACAGCAATTCCTGAAGGATCTCGTTCCCGGTACACGCACACATTGGTTTTTGGATATAGTTCCCCGGGCGCTCGCCCCAAAGTCCGTAACCCCATCCCACCTGAACATTGACCGGCTGATTCGGAAAATAGGGATTGTGATAGGCAATGTAACTGATATCCCAGTTCGATTCCGGAAAGGTTATGATCCCGTTGGTGCCGATTTCTCTGCCGGAAGCCTTTTCAATGCGGTCGTAAAACTCTGGAAAATCTGTGATCGTCGGAAAGAAAGACATCCATTTGCTCTTGTCTACATTGCTGATAAACTTTTCCGGACAGCCAAACTTTGCATCGCGCTTGGCTAATTTCTCCCAAACAGTAAAAACGCCTCTGTCCTCTGTACTGCGATCTGTAGCGGCAACCGTTGTATTGTCGCCAAAGCAGGAGTTGGAAACCATGGATCCGTTTGTAAAAAACACCATGTTTTGCTCACCGACCGGAATGGTTTCCTCGCAGGCATTCCTTGTATAGCGTATCGCCATCGCAACATTGTTGTCGTCGCTCATTACAATCTCATCCACATGGCACCCTTTCATAAACTGAACGCCGGATTTTTCCAGAAAAACTTCCATCGGATGAATTATGGCATCATACTCGTTCAGGTCAGTATGCAGAATGCCGTGCTCGTAGTCGCTTTCCGGCATAAAATGGGTAAAGCGGCGGAAATATCGCTTCGCCTCTATTGCGCTGTGATATGGTTTGAATGCCAGCATATTGTGAAAAGTCTGCCATAAGTTTCCCTTAAAAAAACTCTCCGGGAACACATCTGCAATCGTTTTGCCTTCCAGCTCTTTTTCATCACAGAACAGCACCTTCAGCATAGTCTCCATGCACTTGTCATCCATGGAGAAATCGTGACAGTCGATGCATTTGCCCTGCACCACCAGGCGGTAAGTATTGTGAAGCGGATGCGCATAATTGTAATCCCATACATCGTCCAAAACCGTTCTTCCTGCGTGCCGAAGCGATGGCACCTTGGCACACAGGTTCCACAGACATTCCATCTGCGGCTCCATTTCACGTTCTCCGCGGCAGAGATACCCACTTGCCGAATTGCCGGTCCCGTCCATTGAACCGCCGATTACCGAAGTCGCCTCCAAAATATGCACATTTTCTGCCGGCATATGGATGTCATCCACCAGATAAATGGCAGTGGACAGCCCTGCTATGCCGCCCCCGATAATGTACGCCTGTCTGTTTTCGATGCCTTCAGGTGCTTTTGCGTTGTACTTTAGGTCGTAGATTTTCATTGGTTTACCTCCTTTATAATTCCTTGAATACTGTAAATCTCATTCTGTACGGTGACGTTTAAACAGATACCTGTCGAATCAAGTCTTCCGGTCGCCAGAAAGGGATTTTCGTTCATAAAGGTTTTCAAACTCCCTGCCAGACAACAGACTACGCCATCATAGATTCTGCCGGTGCACTTTGTTTGAAAGCCTAAAATGTCCAGTGTTCCAATTAACTCACCATGCGTTTCGGTCAATTCCAATGTTCCATTTCGATTCCCGATCGATGTTTTCAGCATAATGTCATACAGCATATTCTCGAATCCTTCGCTTCCTTTGTCTGCATTGTAATACGATGATTCCCTGAGTTCTACAGACAGTTCACAGGTGATTATTCGATATCGGACATTCCACCGGTCCTTGACCGGCAAATACGTCCGCTCCATATCCAAATATCGGTCAACAGCCTGTGCATTGTCTGTTGCACAAAATATCGTACAGATGTATAATAAATACACTGGGAAAGGAAGGTGCATCGAATGAAAAATGAAGAAATGTCCCTTCGGACAAAAGAAATGTTAGCCTGCGCATTAAAAAGGAAAATGGCAGAAAAAAGCCTGTCTAAAATTACGGTCAGTGAATTGATTCGAGACTGCGATATCAACCGAAACACGTTCTACTACCATTTTGAAGATATTTACGCACTTCTAAAGTGGACGCTGGAACAAGAGGCGATAAATGTGGTCAAACAAATTGACCTCCTCATCAATGCAGAGGAGGCCATTCGATTTGTGCTGGATTATGCGGAAAACAACAAGCATATTCTTGCGTGCGCGTATGACTCTCTCGGATATGAAGAATTGAAGCGCTTTTTCTATACGGATGTGAACGCCATCGTGTCCCATCTTGTCGAGGAAGTCTATGCAAAACAAACATCCGCCGATTCAGACCGACAAGCGTTTTTCTCCATGTTTTATACGGAGGCCATCGCCGGATCTTTGATAAATTATTTGAAAGACACCTCCCGCTGGAGCCGCAATGCGGTTGTCGAGAACTTGATGACAATTCTAAACGGCGTTCTGCAGCAGGCATCCACAGAAAAAAAATAAAGGTTCATCACGGAAAGTTGGGGGATAGCTTGCGGACAGAGGGCAAAGATAAGTAGCGAATAAGAGTAAAGAAAAAGGCATCGTCACGGTAACCATATCCAATCCGGAGACCATCCTAAAATTTGTGTAAACCTCCAAAATGGTGTAGAATAGGAGCATCA